>JBDSPT010000157.1:0-2551 GCA_039930205.1 Opitutus sp.
GCGAATCGACGCCGGCCCATGAGGTGAGCGAGGGAGTTGATGCAGGATGTCCCGTGAAACAGGACGGTCGTGCTGATAAAGAATCCCCAGATGAGAAGCTGCGGACCGTTCGTACCGAGATGGGGAGCGAAGCGCTCGAGGGCGCAGCCGAGCCCGAACAGAGCAGTCGCAAACACAAAAGGCACGGCGGTATCGAAGCGGTTAAGCCAGACGAGCTCGGGAAATTTGGCCAGATCCTTCACCTTGGAATAGTCAGTTGGAAAATTTCGGCGACTCGTGATCCAGCCAATATGCGACCACCAAAAACCGTGCACGTGAGGGGAATGGGCGTCCGCGTCTTCGTCCGAATGTTGGTGGTGATGGCGATGATGATACGCCCACCATAGGCCACCACGCTGGACCGACGTCGCACCCCAGACTGCGAGAATGAACTGACCGACTCGCGAGGTGCTGTAGGTCTTGTGCGAGAAGTAGCGGTGGTAAATGCCGGTCACCGCGAACATCCGAAAAAAATACAGGAAGACAGCGGCACCCACTGCAAAGCCCGACCAGCCCACCCAAAGTACGCCGAGGCAGCCGGCGTGCAGCACGATGAACGGGATGCAACGCACCCAGTCGATCCGGTCGGCCTCGGCCCGCATCTGATCGGCACCACCAGGCGTGTAGTCCGCGTCAAACCATTGACCGAATGCGGCGAGAAGCTGCTGAAGACGGAAGGCAGGGCGGTTAATCTTGGCGGGTGGCATCAAGCAGACGGAGAAATGGCTTAGGCAATGTCAGGTAGGAAGGATAGAGATCGTTAAAAATCTTACGGATCAGGTCTCAGGCTGGATGCGCCGAACACAACCCCCAAGGACCTTGAAAACGAAGCGAGAGCAAATTCAGCAAAGGTGTCGCCGCGCCCGCGAGGCCGTGGACCGGCAATTCCCTGAGCTCGAGGATCCACGCTCTCGGAGCGTGGCTACCTCTTTTATCGCAATGCTGAAATGCGGGCCGCGTGTGACAATGCTGTGATGCTAACCGTTGCCTTATCGTAACCGGAGGGGCGTTGCAGATGCGGCATACGTCCTGCTGAATCGACGTGTTCTTTGAATTTGCCTGAAAGCAGTCGCTTTCGGGTTTTGCTCTTTCCGGGTTGTGGCGAGGCGAGTTTAACGCGACCCGGCAGGTTATCCCAGAACGAGCCTTTGTCCGCATCGGATGTTATGCCGCGCGGCCAAAATGCCCGTTATGTCGTTCTCCTTAAGGGGAGTTCGGTAGGCGGGTTTTAACCTAGATCAGAAAAATAAACTCTCCGTCTCACCACGGAGTTTAATACCATGAAAGCAGTCAATAAACTCGCCGTCCTGATCAGTCTGGGTGCGCTTTTGCCTCTCGCGGCTTCCGCGAAGACGCTGGAGCAAGCCTATCTCGACGCGTCCTCAAAAGCTCCCGGAATGCCGGTGCCCGTCGCTGTGGTTAGTCCCAGCGATGTCAGCCCGCGTTATGTCGGAGCCCAGGTGAAGCTTAGCTTCACCGTGGACACGAAGGGAATACCGACAGGCTTGTCGGTCGTATCGTCTCCGGACGCTGCGCTCGCAAAAGTAGTGATGGACGCAGTCGCTCAGTGGCGTTTCTCGCCGGCTCAGAAGAATGGTGCCGCGGTAGCGACGAAAGTCGTTCTCCCGGTCCGTGTTTCTGACGTCGACCGTTTCGCCGCTAACTAATAAAGAAACCAACCAGGGGCGCTTCCTTCACCGGAGGCGCCCCTGCCTATTTTCGGAGCGCAGCGGCTGGGTCTAAAAGATTCGCCGGCTCGCGTAGTAAAGTCTCGGCCGCGACTTCAACGTGCACGATAAGATCATTTCCGAGAGAGGATTGCGGTTCTCGTCGGCAGCGCGCTCCGGGGTCCTCCGCTAGAATTGGCCGCTTTTGTCGCGGTCGTACGGAGTCCCTGATGAATCCCACCTGCCGCCTCAGCCCTGGCCATCTCGGTTCACGTCCGAGTCCGCCGCTACCAAAGCGGTTAAGAGAATGAGAACGATGACGGAGGTGAGCATGGAAGGCGGAAGTATCGGTACGAACCCTGGGAAACCAAGTGGTTCCGTTGTACGTTGCGCACCCTAAATGCGTTAGCACCGGGGGAACGAACGGTTTTTATCCTAATTTCGCGCGTTCGATGCGAGCGCGAACTCGCCGAGGGCTCCGATTGAGCGAATTCAGTAAACGGGTAGCCGCGCCCTTAAGGTCGAAGACTGGCAGGTCCTTGGGCCTCAAGGTTCATGCTCTCACGAGTGGAGCCAAGTCGTTTACTTCGCTGCCGCCGTTCGGCGCAGCGTCACGTCTCCATTCATCGTCGTGATCCGAATCTCTGGGCCGCCCCCGTTCAACGTTCCCGTCACGATCTTGCCACCTGTCATCGGAGGCAAGGGAGGGGTGGGTGGCACTGGCATATCGATGTGAAGATCGTCGTTGTCATCCGCGTCTTCGCCGTTCGCACGACTCCGGGCGCGATTCGCTTCGCGCATCGCATCACGCGCGCCGCGTGCCGCTTCACGCGCCGCGTCCATTC
>JBDSPT010000158.1:0-4734 GCA_039930205.1 Opitutus sp.
AAACGTGCGCGGGTCGCAAGTTTCTCGCGAACCGCCGAAGCCAGCGGACGATGCGGCGGGAATAAACCCTCAACCGCGACGCTACGCATGAGCCCGTCCGAAGTCTGTTGAAACAAACATGCGCTCAGCGCACCCGAACACAGTATCGCAGCGTGCACGATCCGCTGCGGCAACTCCTGACGAGTCGAGCCTTCGCCTAGCGCTTCGACCATGTGATGCATGAAGTCCAACACCAGCTGCCGCTCCTGCGCGAGTTGCTGTTTTTCCTCCTCCGCGCGCTCGGAATGTCGCCGAGCGCGATAGTACGGGCCGAGCAGCCCCACAAATCCGATGATTATGCCCAGCATGAGCCCGAGAATCATGGCCTCCTAAAGTCGCAGAGCGTTTCCGTCCGGCAATTCAACATTGGTGGTATCGTCACGCGACCACCGCGGACCGTCTGAACGCCAATTCGTTCAGGAAAATCCCCTTTCCTAACCTCTACTTTTGGGCGACCCGGTTTTTAAGAAACGCCATCACATCCTGGAACTTCGTCCGATTCGCCTCGTCGACGGTGACTAAGTTTTCGTGCGCCTCTAGCACCAGCCGGGCGTGATCCAACTCTGATTGATCCCGGCAATGTAGCGCGTGATCGCCTTGACTGAAGTTCATCGGAAAGTCACCCGAATCGACCGTCAACAAACGATGCAGTCCGAGGTTTCGAACCAATTCCAGGTTTCTCGGACCCATTCGCGCCAGCACCAGACTGCCTCCTCCCGGACGTTTTTTAAGGTCGAGCGCGATGCCGGCCAAAACGCCCAGGAATGTGCTGTCCATGCTCGTACAGTGCATGAAATCGAACACAAACCGTGTCTTCCCCTGCTGCAGCATTTCGGTCACGAAGTCTCTCAAGCAAACGCTGTTCTGAAAACATGCGCGGCCCCCAATGCGAACGACGACTGGATCGGAGTACGCATCGACGAGGTAGACGGGTTTGCTGGCGGTATCAGGCATTACGAAAAATGGAGTGCGATCAGGTTCTACTACAGTTCCCTCGATTTACAGCAGCGCAAATCCAGCCCGGAGGTGGAAACGTAAGGTTCTGGCGCCGAACGATCCACCTCCGCTGGATTAATGCTATTCGCTAGTTTTGGGCCACGATCTGACGAAGGACGTACGGGAGAATCCCACCGTGTTGATAGTAATCGATTTCAATCGGCGTATCGATTCGGCATCGAACCACCACGTGCTCCACTCGACCATCGCTTCGCGTGATGCGGAGAGAGAGATCCTGCTGGGGCTTCAGCGCCATGCTCAGTCCAAGAACGTCGTACGTCTCAGTTCCGTCGAGCGCGAGCGTCTGGGCCGTGATTCCTTCCTTGAACTGCAAGGGCAGAACGCCCATGCCCACCAAATTCGAACGGTGAATGCGTTCGAAGCTCTGCGCCACGACCACTTTGACCCCGAGGAGCTTGGTCCCCTTTGCCGCCCAGTCGCGTGACGAACCCGTGCCATACTCCTGACCAGCGATGATAATGAGAGGTGTGTGAGCCGCGATGTGCTTCATCGCGGCGTCGAAGATGGAAATCTTTTCACCCGTCGGCTGGTAGATTGTGCTTCCACCTTCCTCGCCGCCTAGCATGAGATTTTTGATACGAACGTTCGCAAACGTTCCGCGTGTCATGATGCGGTCATTGCCGCGACGAGAACCGTAGGAATTGAAATCTTCATACGATACCCCGTTCTCCAACAGGAATCGACCCGCGGGAGAGCTCTTCTTGATCGCTCCTGCCGGTGAGATGTGGTCCGTCGTGACCGAGTCGCCAAAAATCCCGAGCGCGCGTGCTCCCGTGATCTCTGCGATCGTACCCGGTTGCATGGCGAAATCGGCGAAGAATGGAGGCTCCTGGATGTAGGTGGAGTTGGCTTCGAATTGGTAAACGTTGCCGGTCGTCGACGGGATCTCATTCCACTTCGGATTCTGCTCCTCAAAGTCCGTGTACAGTCTCCTGAAAACTTCCGGCTTCAGCGCGGCCTGCAGCTGATCTCGAACCTCCTGCAACGTTGGCCAGAGGTCTTTCAAAAACACCTCTTGACCGTTCTGGTCGAGACCGAGCGGCTCTTTCGAGAGGTCGATGTCAACGCGACCAGCCAGCGCGAAGGCCACGACGAGTGGTGGCGACATCAAGAAGTTCGATTTGATGTTCTGGTGAACGCGCGCCTCGAAATTGCGGTTTCCCGAAAGCACCGAAGCCGCGACGATGTCGTTCTTAACGATGGCTTCTTCGATCGCCGGATGAAGTGGACCTGAATTTCCAATACACGTCGTGCATCCGTAACCAACGGTCTGGAAGCCGAGCTTGTCGAGGTACGGCTGCAGTCCGGTCTTGTTGAGGTAGTCGGTCACCACACGGCTGCCCGGTGCGAGCGAGGACTTCACCGTCGAGCTCACACGAAGCCCGCGCTCAACGGCCTTCTTCGCCAACAAGCCGGCCGCCAACATGACGGATGGATTCGACGTGTTGGTGCAGCTCGTGATCGCTGCGATCAAAACGCTGCCGTGACTGATATCTCCATCAATGCGCTTGGCGGGGGTTGGATCGGGATTGGCGGTGGGACGATTGTTCGCCATCTCGCGCTCGGTCGTGACGCTCGTATTCGCAACATCGGCGTCCGACTCGGGGACGCCGTGCTGACTTCCGCCACTGGGCCGCGTCCAACCGCTGCCCGACACGTGGTATATTTTATCGAAGTCCGCGAGATTGCGCCCAAATCCATTTTCATTCACCGGTTTTCCGAACGCGGAAATGAACTCACGTTTGATCGCGGTGAGTTCGATGCGATCCTGTGGCCGCTTCGGACCAGCGAGACTTGGTACCACGGAAGCGAGATCGAGATCCAGGTCGCTCGAGTACTCAATCTGGCCGCGCTCCGGGATTCCCCAAAGGCCCTGTGCCTTGTAATAGGCTTCGTACGTCGCGACGTGCTCTTCGGAACGGCCGGTGGCGCGGAGATAATTCGAGCACTCTTCGTCGATGGGAAAGAAGCCCATCGTGGCTCCATATTCCGGCGCCATATTGGCGATGGTGGCACGATCAACCACGGGCAGCGCCTTCGCACCGGGGCCGTAGAACTCCACAAATTTACCGACGACCTTCGCCTTCCGCAGCAGCTGCGTCACGGTGAGGGCCAGATCCGTGGCGGTTACGCCCTCGCGGAGCGCGCCGACGAGATGAACCCCCACCACGTCCGGAGTAAGGAAATAAACCGGCTGTCCCAACATCCCGGCTTCGGCCTCAATTCCGCCCACGCCCCAGCCAACGATACCGAGTCCGTTGATCATGGTCGTGTGCGAGTCGGTCCCAACCAGTGTATCCGGATAATAAACTCCATTGGCGTCCTTCAGGATGCCCTTCGCAAGATACTCCAAGTTCACCTGATGCACGATGCCGATCCCAGGAGGCACCACCTTGAATGTATCAAAGGCCTGCATACCCCATTTCAGGAACTGGTAACGCTCGCGGTTACGGGAAAACTCCAGTTCGAGATTCTTGGCGAGCGCTTCGGCACTGCCGGCGAAATCAACCTGGACCGAGTGGTCGACGACCAGATCAACTGGGACGAGCGGTTCGATGATCTTGGGGTTCTTGCCCATGCGAGCCACCGCGGCGCGCATTGCGGCCAGATCCACCAGCAACGGCACGCCCGTGAAATCCTGCAGCACGATCCGGGCGACAACGAAAGGAATCTCCTCGGTGCGCGGCGCCCTGGCAGTCCACGTGGCGAGATCGCGGATCGCTTGTTCGCTCACCCGCTTCCCGTCCGCATTGCGTAACAACGACTCGAGCACGAGCCGGATAGAAACCGGCAGTTTTCCAACCTTGAATCCTTGCGCGTCCAGCGCAGGCAGCGAGTAGAACGAATGATGAGCTCCGCCGACCGAGAAGGTCTGCAGCGTGTTAAGGGGATTGGGCAGCTTCATGAGTTGAAAGTTTTCTTCGAGACGTGACTTGAATCGTCGCAGAACGGACCAGCCTCAGTGGGAAAGCGCGGCTTTGATCGCGCTAAAATTGGGCAGGTCTCTCGGGGTGGGCGTTTGCTCGGCGTAGCGAATGATCCCATCCGCGCCAATCACGAACGCCGCCCGCGCCGAGGTATCGCCGATCCCTGATAACATCGGTAGCAATACATCGTAGGCTTTGGTGACCGTCTTGTTGAGATCGCTCACGATCGTGAGGGTGATGTTGTTCGCCTTTGCCCACGCGTCCTGCGCATGAGGACTATCAACGCTGATCGCAATCACCTGAGCGCCCAACTTTACGTAGTCACCCAATCCAGCCGTCGTATCACACATCTCCTGCGTGCAAACCCGAGTGAATGCTAGCGGGAAAAAAAGCAGGACCGTACTCTGCCGACCGAAGTTTGTACTCAAAGTGAGATCCTGAAGACCTTCGGGAGTCTTCGTCTTGAGTGTGAAATCAGGAGCTTTGGTACCGACGGAAAGAGGCATTGAAGCAGAAAATACTGGTTAGGTTACCCGTCGCCAGTGATCGCGAAGGATGGAACCGCCACCTTGGGTCGTGGATGTGGACCTCGCAAACCGTTTTTCCTCAAAGCAGTCGCGTTTCTACTTTGACACTCCGGACCATTAGAAAACGTCACACTAAACCAAGTCGGTACTGCCGACGCTTTTCCCGCGTCCCGCAAGCAAAGGACCACTGACATCAGTCTACTTCAGAGCCACATCACCGAATT
>JBDSPT010000159.1:0-6294 GCA_039930205.1 Opitutus sp.
GATACACGCCCGCCAGATATTTGCCGATCCAAAGTGGGCGGCAGTGAGGACTACCACTCCCCCACGTTCGTCATTGTGAGCGCTGCGAAGAATCCAGGGTGCGCGCACCGCCGGATCCCGCTGCCGAACAACTGGATTCTTCGCGTTGCTCAGGATGACAGGTATTTTGAAAATTCACTCGCGCATGCCACCCACGGCTCTGTGTTGGTTCCGGTCTCAGCATAAAAACCCGGGAATCCCGCCACTCAAACGGCGGGCTACGACGCTACGATGCTTGTCTCCTGCGCGACCTACCTGCCCAACGCGTTCATCATCGCTTCGGGATAACGGGTCCCGGCAGCGGTGTCCGGCGGGAATACCGAATCGATGGCCGCAACTTCCTCAGGCGACAGCGAGACGGCCAGCGCTTCCAGGTTTTCATCGAGATAGCTTCGCCGTTTCGTGCCGGGAATCGGAACAATGTCATCGCCCTGCGCGAGCGCCCACGCGAGTGCGAGCTGAGCCGAAGTGCAGCCTTTGCCGGTCGCGAGGTCTCTCAGCCGATCCACGATCGCCAGGTTCTTATTGAAATTCTCGCCCTGAAACCGCGGAGAGTACCGCCGGTAATCGTCGGAGGCGAAGTCCTCAAACCGCTGAATCTGACCTGTGAGAAATCCGCGACCCAACGGGCTGTAAGCAACGAACCCGATCCCAAGTTCACGACACGTCGCCAACGCACCTTGCTCGGGATCACGCGTCCATAAAGAATACTCGGTCTGCAATGCCGTGATCGGATGCACCGCGTGAGCTCTCCGCAGAGTGGCTTGTCCTGCTTCGGAAAGTCCGAGGTACCGAACCTTCCCCTCCTTGACCAACTCAGCCATAGCCCCCACGGTTTCTTCGATCGGCGTGTTGGGATCGACGCGGTGTTGATAGTAGAGATCGATTTGTTCAACGCCGAGTCGACGCAGGCTCCCCTCGCACGCGGCTCGCACGTACTCCGGTCGACCGTTGATCCCGCGGACTTGCGGGTTCTTCGGATCACGTTCGATGCCGAATTTCGTCGCGATGAACACCTCAGACCGTCGAGTCTCGAGCACTTTGCTGATCAGCTGTTCATTGTGGTGCGGCCCGTACATGTCGGCCGTGTCGAGCATCGTGATCCCGAGATCCAGCGCATGGTGGAGCGTGGCTAGCGACTCCGCATCGTCGCGCCCTCCGTAAAAATCCGACATGCCCATACAGCCTAAGCCCATGGCCGAAACACGCGGACCGCCCGTGCCAAGTGTACGAGTTTGCATTGGCACAGTTACACCCGCTGGGCGAAAAAGTAAAACCGCCCGCCAAGCCGGCGAGTTTCGTTGGTGGCAGTCGACCGTCTTACGCCGTGTCGGCCGATTGATTCAGGTCCGAGATGGAGGTTCACGCGCCCCTCATGCCAGCCGCCGTGCTGCTGCCTGTGCATGCAAACAGAGTTCGGCCGCCTTGAACGCATGAGCCTGCGTCATCGCATTCTCGGTCCGGTTCAGACAGTCGAGAATCAGTTCGCCGAAAAACCGGAAACCGATCTGCCCGGCGACGTGGAGGTGCTGCTCACCTTTCTCATCCGCGATGTAAACGTGATCTCCGCTTTTCTCCCGGCCGATCTCGAGATATTTGCGGAGTTCAATCGTCCCCTTGGTGCCGAGCAAAAACGTTCGACCATCTCCCCAATTGCTCAACCCCTTCGGCGTGAACCAATCCACCCGCACGTAATTGGACGCGCCATTGTTGCCGACCAGCGACGCCTCCCCGAAGTCCTCAAACGTCGGATGCTCCGGATGCGCGTAGTTCGCGATCGCCGAGTGAACCACACTCGCGTCGCTTGCCCCGGTGTACGTGAGAAACTGCTCGAATTGATGACTTCCGATATCACAGAGAATGCCGCCAAACTTATCGCGTTCGAAGAACCAATCCGGCCGGCCTGTGCCCAATCGATGCGGCCCAAGTCCAATCACCGAAAGGACCCGTCCAATCACGCCTTGATTCACGAGATCGGTGGCAAACATCGCACACTCATTGTGCAAGCGCTCGCTGTAATAGACCATGTGCTTTCGTCCGGTCTTGGCGACCACCGCTCTCGATTGCTCCAGCTGTTCCAGCGTGGTGAACGGCGCCTTGTCGGAGAAATAATCCTTTCCGCTTTCCATGACATGGCAGCCGATTGGACCGCGCTTCGACGTCATCGCGTCGGCCGCCACGAGCTTCACTTGAGGGTCGGCCAAAATTTCGTCAAGGGACCGCGCCACCTTCGCTTGCGGGAATTTCGCTCGGAACGCTTCAACTTTCCTGGCGTCCGGATCGTACACCCAGGCGAGCGTCGCACCCGCCCCGATCAGAGCTTCGCACATTCCGTAGATGTGTGCATGATCGAGATGCGCTGCCGCAAAGACGAATTCGCCCGGCTTCACCACCTGCGTGGGCTTGGGCTTTAAACCGAAGGCCGAGAGGTTCGTGGCCGGCTCAGAGGCAGCTTTTAACGACCGGGGCAAAAGAGCGCCGGCGGCAGCGGCGGCAGCGGATTGGGTGATGAAGTGTCGACGATTCATGGGAGGTTTGGGTTGAGACGGGGTAATCAGCCGAAAGTGAGTCGAGGAGATCGGGAGCAGGATAAGCAAACGCGGACACCTACGAAATGCGACGCCCCGCAGCGGACTCGTCAATCGCGCGCTGAAGCCAGCGGAGGCGCGTCGCCTCCTGCTTTGCCGTCACGATCTTGTGAGCGATGAGCCGGCGGTACCAGGGGGCTTGCGCATTGAAGAAGGTCCATGCGTCCCGGTTCGCCCGGAATGCTTTCTCGTATTCAGACGGCAATGACTGCGCTGGTTGCTCGAACGCATACACTCCCGTCGCCTTGGCCGTGCGGGCGGCGAAGGCCTTCCGTCCAGCCGGGTGCATTTTGTCCGCCTGGGTGAGTCGCTCGACATGACGGACATTGGTCAGGCTCCAGATGCTGCGGAGTTTTCGCGGCGTGAATCGATGGGTATAACTCACCTCATCGAGTTTGCGAACGACGCCATCGATCCAGCCGAAGCATAACGCTTCGTCCACCGCTTCTGCGTACGTCAGCCCGACCCGATCTGCATCCTTGCGATAAAAACCCACCTGCAGCTCCGATGAGTCTGCATGGTGGCGCTCGAGCCATCGGCGAAACTGCGGCGCCGTTCTGAAAAACGTTACGTTCACCGTAAAACAACCTCTACGAGTCCCAACTCCAGCGTTCGGTCTCCCATTTGAACGCATTCGCGTTCGGCAAAACGCGACCCAGCCCCGGCCAGGGAAGATGAAATCCATACGCCCGCTCGCGCGTCTCAGCCAGCTGACCGAACACGCGTTTCCGCGTCGCAACCGCCACCTCCGGTACGTGATCAAACTCAATGAACCACGCGGGATCGGTGAACATCAGCACGTGATGGTGCGCGACATCCATCAAATGAACCAACGCGTCTTTCCCGTCTTTGATCCGCAGGATACAGTGACCCTCCGTATGCCCTGGAGCCGCCTCGAACGTGATCGCTCCACCCAGGATCTGATCACCGCCTCGATGCAATTGGAGATTCGGCTGCAGCACATCGAGTGCATTGCGCACATCGCGAATCATGTTGGGGATGTTGTCGCGACGATGCGATTTGGAGAAATCCGGCTGCGCCGCGCGCCAGAAATTCACTTCCGCGCTCATCACGTGCAGGCCCGCATTCGGATACACGATCGCGCCGTCGCTCACAAATCCTCCAATATGATCCGCATGACCATGGCTCAGGATGGCGTGCGTGACCTGCGCCCGCGCCACGCCGATTGCAGCCAAACCATCCGCGAGCCACCCGACGTTCGGGTTCGACCGCAGGCCGAATCCGGAATCGAACAACACCACTTCGCGTCCGCGCCGCAGCACCAGCACGTTTACATACAGCGGAATTCCATCTGTGCGTTCGCCCCGCGCGATCAAATCCGTGGCCATCGCTTCTCGCTGATCGGGCGGCCACATCAACCCCACGCCGTCCTTGAACCACATGTGTCCATCACTGATCGACCAGGCTTCGATCCCGCCAATGTTGAACGCGTAGACGAACGGATTGCCGTGATTTCGCGGCGGCAACGTCACCTTGGGTGCGGCGGCGGGTTCGGCCGCGTCCATCGGACCTGCGAGCAGGGAGGCGCCAAGCGCCGTCAAGGAAGACCCAACGAATTGACGACGAGAGAATCGAGAGTTCATGGCTGGGGTGAACGAGACCGGCGAAAATGTACCAACACGGATGACTGACGCGGCCGCAACTCATTGGTTCAGCTTTTTTTTCGCACCATCCGATCGAAACCGCCGCGCGACGCTTTCAGACGAAAGGCTGCCGCAAGGCTTCTATGCGCCGACCCTGCCTTGTGTAAGCTGGAAGACTACATACGGTTTGACCTCGCCGAATGCCTCGGTCGCGATCGTCGTTCCCCCACCCTTTTTCACTGGATGATGAGCAGATTATTTTTCCGTACGGTTCTAACGCTCTCGTGTTTCGGAGCCCTCGCGCCTATTGGTTACGCGCTGACTGCCGAAGAAGTCGCCAAGCTGCCGCCGGCAGCCAATCGGGCCGTCGACTTCGCCCGCGACATCAAGCCGATTTTGGACAGCAGCTGCGTCAAGTGCCATGGTCGCGGTCGAGACAAAGGTAAATTCAACCTCGATTCGTTCGAACATCTGATGAAGGGCGGCGACTCGGGTGCGCCGCTTGTGCCTGGATCCAGTGCTGAGAGTATTGTTATCGAGCTCGTCGCTGGCGTTGATCCGGATTACATGATGCCGCAGAAAGGCAAAAAATTGACCGCAGAACAGGTTGGGTTGATGCGGGCCTGGATCGATCAAGGCGCAAAATGGGACCCAGCCATCTCGTTCGCCAGACCTCAGCCAGCCAACCTCGATGCTGGCGACACGACCCTGCCGGAAGGTGACGACAAGCTTAACCCCGTCGACCGGATTCTCGCGGGTTACTACCGGAACCACCGGGTCGCGCGTGCGAAATCGGTGAGCGATACCGTGTTCGCCCGGCGAGTCTGGCTCGACGTGGTGGGCTTGCTCCCGCCCGCCCCGGAGTTGGAGCTCTTCGTCGACGACCCGGCGCCGGACAAGCGCCCCCAACTCGTCGACCGACTGTTGGCGAAGAACCAAGACTACGCGATTCACTGGCTCGCGTTCTGGAATGACCTGCTTCGCAACGACTATCAGGGCACCGGATACATTGATGGCGGCCGGAAGGCAATCACGCCATGGCTGTTCGCATCTCTCGAGCAGAACAAACCGTACAACCAGTTCGTCGCGGAACTCGTCAATCCGACGGCCGAATCCGATGGATTCGTGAAGGGCATTGTCTGGCGTGGCGTCGTCAATGCCAGCATGGCGCCTCCGATGCAGGCCGCCCAAAATGTATCACAGGTGTTCCTCGGCACGAATCTGAAGTGCGCGTCGTGTCACGACAGTCTCGTCGACGACTGGACGCTGGCCGACGCTTATGGACTCGCTGGCGTCTACAGCAACGACGCTCTGCAAATGGTGGAGTGCGACAAACCCACCGGTAAAACCGCGTCACCAAAATTCCTCTTCGAGAAACTTGGCTCCATCGATCCTCACGCCAGCCGCCCCGACCGCCTCGCTCGCCTGGCTGAACTGGTCACCGGTCGCAGCAACGGTCGACTCACGCGCACGATGGTGAATCGGCTATGGCAGCGATTCTTTGGCTACGGACTCGTCGAACCAGTCGACATCATGGACAAGGCCGGATGGAACACAGCGCTCCTCGATTGGCTCGCCGAAGATTTGGCCGATCACGGTTACGACGTGAAGCACACGATCCGTGTGATCCTTACCTCGAACGCGTATCAGCGACCCGCGGTGTTCATGCCCAAACTGCCCGCTCCCGCCGAATATGTGTTCCAAGGACCGGTGGTCCGCCGGATGACGGCTGAGCAATTCTCTGACGCCGTGAGCGCAGTGACGGGTATTTGGAATGCAAAGCCCGACCAAAAGATCGTCGACGGACATTGGGCGGGACATGATTTTCAGAAGGTGCGTGCGACGCTTGTACCCGCGAATCCGTTACAGGTGGCGCTCGGCCGACCCAATCGGGAACAGGTCATGACCGTCCGAAGCTCGGTGGCGACAACGTTGGAGGCACTCGAATTGACGAATGGCGCCGAGTTAACGGGACGGCTTGGTCGAGGTGCTGAATTGGTTCTCGCCCAGTCCGCCAACCAAGGCGCACGTCCGCTGCTGGAAGAGGTCTATTTGAGCGCACT
>JBDSPT010000160.1:0-8034 GCA_039930205.1 Opitutus sp.
TTGAGCACGGGCTCCGGCGTCCGGACGCCCGCGACCACGTCTTCACCCTGCGCGTTGATCAGGAACTCGCCGTAAAACTCGTTCGTGCCGTTCGCTGGATTGCGGGTGAACGCGACGCCCGAACCGGACGTTTCTCCCGTGTTGCCGTACACCATGGCCTGGACGTTAACCGCGGTGCCCCATTCGGTCGGAATGTTATACTTGCGACGATAAACGATCGCCCGATCGTTCATCCAAGATCCGAATACAGCGCCCGCGGCGCCGCGGAGCTGGTCCCATGGGTTGTTGGGGAATACTTTTCCGGTGCGGTCTTTGACGAGCGCCTTGAAGCGTTTGACGAGCTCCTGCTGGTCAGCGGCGGTCAGCTCGCTGTCGACGATATCGCGGTGATAGGTCTCGTGCTTGAATTTTTCGATGAGCGTCTCGAATGGTTCGTGGTCTTCGCCTTCGCGTTTTTGCACGCCGAGAACCACGTCGCCGTACATCTGAATGAAGCGGCGGTAGCAGTCCCACGCGAAACGCTCGTTCTTCGTGGCGGCGGCGAGCGAGACCACGGTCTGGTCGTTGAGACCGAGGTTAAGAATGGTGTCCATCATGCCGGGCATGGAGTCGCGCGCACCGGAGCGAACGGCCACGAGCAGCGGGAAGCCGAAGGCATCACCGAACTTGTAGCCCATGATCTTTTCCATGTTACGGACGCCGGCTTCCATTTCGGCCTGCAGGGAGGACGGATAGGTGCGCTTGTTGGCGTAGAAGTACGTACAGACGTCGGTCGTGATCGTGAAGCCGGCAGGAACCGGGAGGCCGATGCGCGTCATCTCGGCGAGATTCGCGCCTTTGCCCCCGAGAAGGTTCTTCATCCCGCCATTACCGTCGGCCTTGCCGGCGCCCCAGGTATATACGTATTTCGGCGCCTTGGAGGCGGAGGTTTTCTTCGCAGGCGCGGAAGACTTGGTCTTCGCAGCGGACTTCTTCACTTTGGATAGTACGGCCATGATGGAGGGTTGATCTGAGTTAAAACGAACGGGTCTGCGCGGGCGCGCAAAGGACAACGGCATAGCTGCCGACCCAACACTGTCAACCGCTCAGCGTGCGCCCAGAAATTCTCTCGCTCGCAGCCCACTGAGTGAGACCCGCGTGGGCGGGACGACGCACTCCATCGCCGACTCATCGCGAAACCCGGACACAAAAAACGGCGGCCCAATGACCACCGTCGTCCATTCACGCCGGTCAGAGTGGTTTACTTACGCCTCGCGGCCATCTGTGCCCGCAGCACGACGCGAAACATCTGCACGGCCAGCCAGAACACTCCCGCCATACACGCGCTCGCCAAGCCGCCCCAGAGATAAACCATGACCGGGTTGTTGGATGGGACGTGCGACCGCACCAACGTGAAGATGAAGAGGAAGAATGCGATCACCAGCACGGCGTCCACGATGAGGCTGACGGGGGTGACGAGTTTTTCGGACTGAGCCATGCGGAAAGCGAGAGTCGAAACCCGTAACTTGTCCACGGCAAA
This sequence comes from Opitutus sp., assembly GCA_039930205.1. GTDB lineage: Bacteria > Verrucomicrobiota > Verrucomicrobiia > Opitutales > Opitutaceae > Opitutus. The sequence goes on from JBDSPT010000160.1 coordinate 1,520, forward strand.
TTCGCGTCGGATCCCGGGTATCAGCGCAATCGCTCGAGATCAGAAATCCCGCTCACAGGCGTTTGCTGCACCCGTCGGGTTCTGGATTGATGGTCCGACTAGAGCGTTTTCGGGATCGCGACCGTCAGATTTTCCGGACGGTCGCTCGTCACCAGAATATTGTCCTCAATCCGTACGCCGCCCAAGGAGAGGTGCTGTTCGACCAGCGTCCAGTTGACCTGATCTTTGAATCGGCTCCGTCGCTTCGGATCGTTGAGCAGCGCCGGAATGAAATAGAGTCCCGGTTCGATCGTCACCACGTAGCCCGGCGCCAATGGCAGATCCATCCGCAGGGTCCGCAGCGAAGGCCGCGCGTCCTTGGTTCGGCCCGGAAGCAAGCCGCTGGCATCCCGTACGCCCAACCCCACCATGTGTCCGAGTCCGTGCGGAAAAAACAAGGTGTGCGCTTCCTGTTGCACCAGCGATTCTGGCGCACCTCGCATGATCCCAAGACTCACCAGGCCTTCGACCAGGTCCACGGCGGTCATGAGATGAAGAGCGCTCCATTCGGCGCCGGCGACACAGCGCTCGATCGCTCTCTCCTCGGCCGAGAGCACCACTTGATACAGGTCGCGTTGAAAGCTCGACGGCGGTCCGACCACGAACGTACGGGTGACGTCGGTCACGTAGCGGTCCACTTCGGCTCCGGCATCGACCAGCACGAAATCACCCGGCTGCGCGGCGCGATTGCCCGGCTCAAAATGTAGGATGGCGGAATTGGACCCAAAGCCCACGATCGTACCGTACCCCGTTCGCGTGCCGCCGCGACGAAAGAACTCGGCTTCGAGCTCGATCTGTAGTTGCCGTTCGGTGACACCCGCCTGCAGCAACGATTGAACGTGGGCAAATCCCGCCGCCGTGGCGATCGCGCCGCGACGCAACGTGGCGAGCTCGGCGTCATCTTTCGGCCGCCGCGCGTGCCAGAACCGCTCACGAACCCGCATCGAGAGAGACTCATCCGCCCGCAACCCGCGCAACGGAGCACCGAGCATCGCCATGGGCCGGCCGCGCCGCGTGGCAAGCCAGGGTTCGAGCGTGGCAATCGAAGATCCAGCCGGCTGCGTCCGGCCTTCCCAGACGCGCTCACCTTCCGTTACGTCGGGCACAAACGAAGTCCATGCGCGTTCGCCCGGTTCGTGGGGATCGAACGCAATCACGCCCCCCGCGCATTCCTCCCCTGCAAGGTAGAAGTATTCGGTGTGTGAACGAAACGGGTACGTTTGATCCGTCCCTTCAGGCAGTGGCAGGGGCTCTCCCGCGCCCACGAGCAGCACACCTTCTCCGAGTTCCAGCGACTGACCCACTCGAGCCCGACGTTGTGCGAGAGACGCGAAAGTCATGCGGTCACGGATAGTGGACTGATTGGTCCGCCGCGCAACGGTAGGCAGCCCGCTCGCCCACGCTTTTGCGGTATGGGGGTGCTGTACTCCTTGATTGTCATTTTGAGGCTCGCACGAACGCGGTGTTGGAGGGAATGGGCAGTGAACTCAAATTGCCATGGCGAGCAGCGCAGCGACACGGCCATCCCTCTGAAATTTCAACTGGATGGCCACGCCGGCCACCCGGCTCGCAATGACAATCGAAATGTTCGTCAGCCGCGAAGACAGAACATCCTCACTCGATGCCCTCTCTGTCACCTCCGCCTCACTTGATCCGCACTTCACGACCGGTCTGAGATGACTTATAGATCGCATCGAGGATCTTCTGCACGGCCAGCGACTCCGTCGCTTTCACGTACGGCTCTTCCTTGCCGAGCAGACAGTCGATGAAGTGCGCCATGCGATTCGGATTCACGAGGGGCGTCGTGGTGGTCACATTCTCGGTCGAGTACCCGTTCTCCGTTTTGCGGAACAGCTGCAGATTGGGCATCAGCGCGCCCGCTTCCGTCCCGAACAATTGCGTGCCGTTGAAATCAGCGAACGGCTGATGCGCGGCCCAGGATGTCTCCAGCAAAATGGTACGCCCGCTCTTCAACTTGATCAGGGCGACGGACATGTCCTCGACGTCAAACGGCTTCTTTGGATCCACCTCGCTCCTGCCCCAATTGCCTTCGCCAAGTCCGCGCGGACCGAACTTCGCGTAGGTCTGACCGCTGACGGCGGCGGCATCGAACTCGCCCATCAGGTACAGGCAGCGGTCCAGCGCGTGCGCGCCGATGTCGTAGGTGCTCCCGCCACCGGCGAATTGTTTTTGCGTGAACCAGGAACCGATGCGCGGAATCCCACCGCGACGAGTCCACGCGGTCTTCGCATGGTAGACCTCGCCCAGGACGCCTTTTAAGATCAGCTGCTTCAACGTCTGCACGTCCGGGCTGAACCGGTTGTTTTGCCCGACCATGAGCAACACGCGTCGTTTCTTCGCCTCCACCAAAAGCCTGGCGGCGTCGCGCGCGTTCGTCGCCATCGGCTTGTCGATCATCACATGCTTGCCCGCCTTGAGCGCGGCCAACGCGACCGGCGCATGCAGGTAGTTGGGCAACGCGATCGAGACGACATCCACGTCGTCGCGCGCGAGCAGCTGGCGATAATCCGTCGCGACGCCTGGCACGTCGTACAGCTTCGCCGCTTCCGCCGCACGGGTGGCCGACGTATCCGCGATCGCCACGACTTGCGCCGCCGGATGTTGCTGGAACGAGCTGATGTGATCCAGGCCGATGGCGCCGGCGCCAAAGACCGCGACGTTGAAAGAAGTTTTTTTTGCCATGAAAGAGAGCCGTCAAGTTGCCCGCGAATTCACGCGAACAGCGCGAAGGTTTTCGACCGATGGGGAAATTGGATTGCTACGCCGACGAGTCGAAAACCCACCGCATTTTAAGAAAAAATGTAGCCTCGCTCGTGAGAGCGTGGATCCCTGGGCTCAGGAGAGGTGCCCGTCGCGCCCTCATGGGCGAGGCGACACCTTGCCGAATTTGCTCGAGATCGGCTGTTCGCGTCATTCGCGGCGGTTCGATCATCAGACTTTACCCCAACGGCGTAACTGATCGAAGCAGTGGCGAACCGCGGTGAGGGGAGGGTGGTTGTATTTCTCCTGTTCCACGATGTACCACTCGGCCGCGCCGATGCTCTCAACCGCAGTGAACACCGCTGCGAAATCAACCGGACCGCCGCCGAGCTCAGTCTCGTCTTTGAGGTGCACGAGCTTCACGCGTGCGCCTTGGTCGCGCAGCAATTTTTCCGGTGAGTGCCCGGCGAATTTCACCCAATACACATCAACCTCGGCGGCCACATTGCGCGGTTCGCACGCACCGAGCAGCCAGTCAAAGACCGTGCGTCCGTCGATCAGCTTAAATTCGCCGGCGTGATTGTGATAGCTGAGCTGCAAGCCCGACGCCCGGAGTTTGCTGCCTGCGTCGTTCAGCTCCTCCGCGATTTTTTCCACCGCGGCGACCGACACGAATTGTTCAGGTTGCCAGAATGGCACGACCACGTGGCGTGTGCCGAACATCAACGCTTCGCCGATGACTTTTTCCGGATCCGTGCGCAGCGCCGCGATCCCGACGTGCATTCCGGATACGCGCAGTCCTGCCGAATCGAGTGCCGCTTTTACCCCTTTGGCGTCGAGATTTCCATAACCGGCGAGCTCGACACCCGCGAAGCCGATTCGGGCGACCTCCGTCACCGTCTCCGCGAAATCGCGATTCATCTCTTCGCGAACGGACCACAGCTGCAAGGCGACAGGTAAATTCGACATGGTGACGAAACCTGAGTGTTTGCCGCGCAATGGACCGAGATCAATCCCCGTGTTCAGCGATGGCAGCGCGGTCAAACCCACGGGCCCCGTTTTCGCCCGGACGAGTTTGTCACGTAATACGTGACAAACGGGATCGACCTCGGGTGGATCGAGGCCATGGAACCTGCCAACGTTTTGAGACGGTGATTGTGAGGTGTATCGGGGCGGTCATCCGCCTGACGAGGTATGCTACACGTTTTTCCGGAATCGACCGCACCGCTCCGGCGAAGGGCGGAGGCGGAGAGACGCGACGGAAAGAAAGGGTGATCAGAGCTGCGAGCGGAAGAGTCCGCAGAACCTGTCCGCCCACTTGATGTAGAAGGGGCGGCCCTCGAACTCCTCGCGGGTGAGCGGCTTCGAGTGCGTCAGATCGTTCTCGAAAATCTGGTGATGGTCGCCGGCGACGCCGGCATTCAGCACGTTCAACGCGACCTCGTCGTTGATGCTGAAAGAACGATTGTCGAAATTCACCGACCCGACGGTTACGAAGAAATCATCCACCACCATCGTTTTCGCGTGCAGCATGGCAGGCTGGTATTGGTAGAACTCAACGCCCGTGGCCATCAGCTGGCCCCAACGTGAGCGGGAGGCGGCGCGTCCGAATTTCGAGTCGTTCTTTTCGGGGATGATCACGCGGATCTTCACGCCGCGGTCCCGCGCTTCGAGCAGCATCCGGATCGCAAGGTCGTCGGGAACGAAGTAGGCGTGTTCGATATCGATCGATTTCCGCGCGGAGGCGATCGCGAGCAGGTAGGAAATGCGGGCCGATTCCACCCCTTCACCGGGTCCGCTCTTGAAGCACATCGCGTCCACGCGGCCCTCGCGTTCGAATTCAGGAAAATAGTCAGTCCCGAGCAGCAGTGCGCCGCTGGTCTGGAGCCAGTTGCTCGTAAACACCGCCTGCATCTGACGGACCGCGGGACCTTCGACGCGTACCTGCGTGTCGCGCCAGACCTCGCGCGAATCCGCGTTACCGAGCCACGTGTCGTCAACGCACATCCCGCCGGTGAATCCGATCTGGCCGTCAACGATCAACAGCTTCCGGTGCGTCCGATGATTGATGTTGGGTTTGATTTCGTACCAATGCTCGCGGCCATATTTCAAAAGTTTCACGCCTCCATCGGTGAGGCGTTTCTTGTCCTCGTCTTTGAATTTTAGCGTGCCCATGCCGTCGAGCAGCACATGAACCTTTACCCCCGCCCGGGCGCGTTCCGTCAGCGCTTCGATAAACTGTTCGCTGATTTTGCCGCTCGTCCAGATGTAGGTTTCGAGGGTGATCGTTTTTTTCGCCTCCCGAATGGCTTTGAGCATCGGCGGGAAAAAATTGTCGCCGTTCACCAGGGTCTGAACCTTGTTGCCGCCGGTGAAATCCGCGCCGAGCAACGGACCCATGGCCGCGGCAAACGCGCGATCGGCCGGCCCGAAGTCGATGCGCATGGGTTCCTGCACAATCCGCGCCGACACGTACCAGAAGTAAGCGCCGAACAGCATGGCCACGCCGAGCACGACAAATGTCCAGTGCCAGTGAAGATCGTTTTTTCCGCGACGCTTTTGCTGTTCCGGCGTGAGGGGCTGGCGCTGGCGGGCGCGACGTTCGGCGAATCTGGCAAGCAAGGAGGGCATGGGGATTAGCAAGGTTTTGGGGCTAGGGAATTCGTCGGCCCGTGATTCGCGTTCTGGACAGATGTGGCACCCACCAGTTCCGAACCCAGCTCGTGTTACGTCACTTCACCGCGTTGCCGGTGTCTGCACCGTCTGCGCGAGCGAATGGTTTCGCCATCGCGCTGCGATCCATGCCCCACTCCGAATTAACCAGATCACGACGGCGACGTTGGCTCAGCGGCGTCCTGATCGCGTTGGTGGCAGCTGGTCTGGTTCTCCTTTATTTCAAAAGCGACTTCGACCTCCAGCGACTGACGCATCGCATCGCGGAGTTCAATCCGGTCATCGTATTCGCCCTGATGGCGACGCTGCCGGTCGGTGGATTTTCCGTCGCCGTCGTTTATCTGGTGGCGGGGATCAAGTTTGGCCCGGTGCTTGGGGGAGTGGCGGTGGCCGGTGCCACCGCGGTGCATCTGCTGGCGACTCACTGGATCTGCCAGACAGTATTGAGAGCGCCGTTACAGCGGTTCCTCAAACGGCGGAAGCACGAGCTTCCGCATGTGCCGGAGGGAGAAAACGTCTCGGTGGCGGCGATGGCGGCGCTGGTGCCCGGACTGCCGTATTTCGCGCGCAACTACCTTTTGGCGCTCACCGATGTCCCGTTGCGCGTGTACTTCTGGGTTTGCCTGCCGATCTACGTCATCCGCTCCTACCTCGTCATTCTGCTCGGCGATCTGGGCACGGATTTGAATGCGAAAACTTTTTCGATCCTGGCCACGGTTTATTTCCTCAAGCTGTCGATTTGTGGGTACCTGCTCTGGCGAATCCGTCGGCGGTTTAAGCTGGCGAGTGCCGCCAAGCATCAAACGGCCGGCTAGAGCGGTTTAACTTAAACTGTAGCCGGACGCCGCCTCATTGTCATCGCGAGGTGCGCGAAGCGCGCCGTGGCGATCCAGCTGGATTGCTTCGCCGCTGCGCTGCTCGCAATGACAGGAACTCGGCTACAGTTTTGTTTAAAAGGCTCTGGAGCCACGGGCAACGCTGTACCACACATTCACCAATCATGTGGCCACGTTCGTGAGGGCGTGGACCGGCCCCCCCGCAACCACCGGATCCACGCTCTCACGAGCGTGGCTACACTCGTA
>JBDSPT010000161.1:0-3792 GCA_039930205.1 Opitutus sp.
GAAATGCTGCGACGAACTGAATCCGTATTGTAATGCCGCGGTCGTGACGTCGATCGCTGGCTGTCGCAGCGCCTCCCTCGCCGCGTTCAATCGAAGCTGAAGATGGTACGCCGCGGGAGTGAGTCCCACTTCCCGGCCAAACCGGGTGCAGAAATAGGGAACGCTGCGCGCCGTCGCCACCGCGGCCAGATCAGTCAGCGGCAATCGGCGCTGCAGGTTCTGCTGTAAATAATCCACCGCTTTCTGCACGCCATGAGAGTACGGCAGACGCACCTCCGCCGGTCGCTCGACCTGCGCCAGGCCATCGAGCTGCTGATCGAGGAGTGAAATGAACAACCGAACGCACGACATGATCACCTCACTCCGACGCTCTCGATTTCCGACCACCTGACGGACGAGCGTTCGCATTACCGGCTCCACTTCCTGGCACTGTCTGACCAATCGTGGTCGCTCCGTGCGTAAGCGCGCCGCGAGTCGACGCCCCTCGCGGCTAATGCCGTCGAGCTTCAGGCCCATCCAGAGATGATGGTTTTCCGGATTCCGCCGCGGCCCGGTGCCGTGCTTCTCGTTGGGGTAGGCGATGTAGAGATCGCCCATCGTCTGCTCCGCCACCTCCCGTTGAGTTTTCCACGTGGCGCGGCCCCGCGACAAATACAGGAATTCAAACACGGGATGAGTATGGGGTGCGCGATGGTGGCCGTCGCAGCAGAGTGCTTCCCCGCAGTGCGTGAGCTCCGGCAGATCGTCGACCGGATTCTCGAACACAAAGCCACTGATAATCTGGGGATCGCGCAGGACTTTCATCCGATGGCTAGGCTGGCATCGTACGCATTTTTAACGCGAGCGTAATTTCCTGTACAACGTTGGTAAAGCCGGTGAACGCCCTTCGCCGGCCTTTCGAGTAGAGTGTAGGTGAATCCCATGAGCACCTCTTACCGCCTCTCCCCGGAACAAAAGAAGTTCTACGACGACAACGGCTACCTTCTTGGTTTGCCCGCCATTTACACGCCACAAGAGATGACGCGCATCAACGCCGAGCTGCCGAACCTTCTCGCCCTGCTCCGACCCGGCGAATCCACCAAGGACATTCGCGAGTGGCACGAGGCGAGTACGTACCTTTACGACATCGCAATGAACCCGAAGATTCTCGATCTCGTGGAAGGCATCCTTGGGCCGAATTTCTTCTGCTGGGCGAGCAACTTCTTCATCAAGGATCCGCACACGCTCTCCACCGTGGGCTGGCATCAGGATTCCTATTACTGGCCCATGGCCCCGAACAACTCGGTCACAGTGTGGCTCGCGTTCGATGACGTGGATGAAGTGAACGGTGGCATGAAGCTCCTGCCGGGTTCACATAAAGGCGGCGTGATTACCCACACCCGATCGAAGCAGACAAGTTCAGTGCTCACGCTTGAACTCGAGGATGGCAGCGATTTCCACGCGGATAGCGCCATCCAATTCCGACTGAAGGCCGGAGAGTGTTCATTGCATGACGATCGCGCGATCCACGGATCGCCAGCGAATCCTTCCGACCGACGCCGCGCCGGCCTCACGATTCGCTACTCGGGTACCAACGTGAAGAACGACCTCGCCGTGAATCCCAATTTCAAAATCTATCTCTGCCGCGGGGTGGATGAGTTCAAACACAACCCGTACGGAACGCCACCCACGGCACGTTACGGCCGTCCTGATTTCAAACCTGTCAGCAAGGAAGAAGCGGGAGCGGTGTGATCGTCCAGCGCGCCGATTGTCACGTTGCTCACTTCGGGGAGTATCTGCTCATGCGATGAGGTTCGCTCGACTCACTTTCGTGATCGGGGTCGTAGTATCGGCACTCCCGATCTATGCGGCTGAGCCTGAGACGACGCCAACCCAGCTCCCCGGCGCCGAGGCGTTTTTCTATCGAGACGGTCCGTCTGACTCAGAGCGCCAGCGGTTGTTCGTCATCAAACCGGCGGGGTGGAGTTCTGCGGATCATCGAGCCGCGTTGATTTTCTTCTTCGGCGGAGGATGGACGACCGGCACACCGGCGAATTCGATCACCTGGGCGAAGTTTGCGGCGGATCACGGGATGGTGGGAGTCGCCCCCGACTACCGGACCAAAGGGCGCGCAAACACCTCACCCCTCGCCTCGGTCGCCGACAGCCGCGCGGCGTTGCGTTGGATCCAGGACCACGCAGCGGAACTTGGCATCGACGCGCAAAAGATTTCGGTCGGCGGAAATTCAGCCGGTGGACACGTCGCACTTTGGACCGCCATCACCGCGCTGCCTCCGGGTTCATCGGCCAACGAGACGCCGCAGGCCCGGCCCGCCGCGCTTATTTTGTTCAGCACCGTCTCTGACACGTCGGTCGAAACCGGATACACGCCGCGGCGTTTCGGATCCGAGGCGATGGCCCTCTCACCGGTTCACCAGTTGGAGGCGCGCATGCCTCCCACCCTCGCGTTTCACGGTGACGCCGACAAACTCGTGCCGCTACGCCAGGCTCTCGCGTTACGCGATGCGCTCATCGCGCACGGCAATGAGTGCGAGCTTCACGTCGTGCCCGGCGGCGGTCACAACTTCGGCAACGATGTCCCGGAGTGGAACGAGAAATCCCGCGAATTAACGCTTCGTTTTCTTCGTCGTCACCACCTCGCGGAGCCCTGAGGCGGATCACTGCAATCGGAAGCAGCCGCGGTATTGAAACAGTGGGCGCGAGATGAGCCGCGCCGTCATCCGTCGCACGACGGATGCCAAAGTTTTTCTGGAATGACTGCGGCGTTACGGCTGAACGCATTCGCCCTTACCACCAGCCCCGCTGAGTCGCTGCGGTGAGTACTTCGTCGAGCGGGCCGAGCGATGGAAGCCAGAGCCGCTCCCACTCCAGGCTCATCGGACCGCTAAATTCGGCGCGAAGGAGCTCACGCAACGGTGCCATCGGAAACTCGCCGTCACCCGGCAGCCGATAACTGAACGGATGTTTTTCGCTCGGGATGCTCACGCTGTCTTTCACATGCACATGCACCACGTGCGCGCGGATTTCGCTCCAGGTTTTTACCGGGTCTTCGCCACCTTTCTTCCATGTGTGATGCGTATCCCAGAGAATGGCAGTTCCCGGTGCCAGTCGTAGAAACTGATTGATCGCCGCGGCCGTGAAGAGCGCGTCGTGAGTTTCGATCATCATATCAGTCCGCCAGTTATTTTCCGACTTCAGTACCCGCCACCAGGCGACCGTCTTCGCCATCTCGCGGGGCGCGGTCGTGTCCGCCGACGTTCCACCGTCGAACACGCGCCGCCACGGCACCCCGAGAGCTTCCGCCCAGGGAATAAAGGTCAAAAAAGCCTCTCGATCCGCATCGGTTCCACCGGCCAGTTTTAGCGAGGTATCAAGCGACAGGATTTTGATGGACTCATCGCGCAGTTTTTCCGCGAGTGACTCGGGTGAGCCATACGTCGCGGTAAAATGCGTCACCAGATCGATGGTGCCCTTGAGCGCGCGAAGCTCGACGCCCGGGAGGCCGTGTCGGCGAGCCAGATCGAACGTTTCTTCCAAGGACAAGTCGGGACAGCCGAGCGTAGAAAAAGTGCGTGAGTAAGCCATTGGGTGGATAACGTGACAAAGGACCGGCTGCGCTGACACGCCAAAAATGGTTGAACGATTCGGTGCCGGCAGCGCGCTCACGCGCGGATGCATTTGAACCGCGGATATGAGGGATAGGCGCGGATGGTCCGAAGGCAGGAGCAGGCAGCGAAAACGGAATCCATCACGAACGGGTTCGTTTTAAACAAAACTGTCGCCGGGCTGCCTG
>JBDSPT010000162.1:0-8223 GCA_039930205.1 Opitutus sp.
GACCGTGGCCGCCAGCCGGTCCGTCTCACTCCGGAATGGCCGGCCTTTCACCTCCTCGATCTTCTGCATGTTCTCAAACGAGGACGCTTTGATTGCCTCGCGGAGCAAATCGTCACTGGCCGAAATCTGCGGTATCGCTTCAAGGACTCGCTTCATGACACCGAAACAGTCGCTGAGCATCTCCTCATACCTCACCAAGACCCTGACCGAAGGTTGATCCAGCCACGATTGAACATGTGTGTGCCACCTGCAAGGATACAGGTCAGGTTTGCGCAGGAAAGCGGCAAAGGTAATCTCCGGAGGCAGTTTCTTGCGCAGATACTCGAAATAAGAAACGTAAACGTCGCGCGGATCCCGTACAATGTAGACGACCGCCGACGGCTGATCGCGATGCGGTTCATGACTTTTGATGACCCGAGGCCTCGGGAATCGGTTCAACTCGGAGAAACTGTCGTCCGGAATGTACTCCAAAGCATTGTGGAAATCGATTTCACTCCCCGGCTTCGCGAGCAGATTGGCCAGGATGAAACGCATCCATGTATTTCCGGATTTTGGATACGATACCAGCAACGTGTCGTCGTGGTACAATTGAGGAGGATTCATCGTTCGAGCACCTTCACGCGTTCACCGGTACCAGGAGGCTGCTTCGACATTCGTCTCGCGCCGGAAATACCGCGGGATCCATCATCGTGATCCTCATCCTGGAGGCCGCAAATTCTCGCAATGACCTCTGGGATTCCGAAACCGAGGCATGGGTGGTGTCCAGAGTGAGCGCGCAGTGTGCTGGAACTTGAAACAGCGAGGACAGGCCCGTCATGTTGGGGATACCCTCCAAGGTTGAGCGAGCGTACAGCCCTTTGACATCCCGTTTTCGACACACTTCCAGCGAACCGTCGAGGTGGATCAAAGAAAGTCGGTCTCCTCCGATCACTCGAGTTGCGATCGCCCGCGACGCTTCGAGTGGCGTGATAAATGAGGCGACCACGCATAGGTTTGACTCCACCGCTAATCGGGCGGTTTCCGCGGCACGGCGGATGTTTTCGCTGCGATCGGTGTCCGAGAATCCGAGGCCAGAGCAGAGCCCGGATCGCAGCCGGTCACCGTCGAGGCGCAGCACCCCGACTCCGCTCAGCTGCAGTTCATGGAAGAGCTGATTAGCCAGCGTGGTCTTTCCGGCTCCCGAAAGTCCGAACAGCCAGAAGACGTGAGGAGACGGCATCTTCATCCGATCGCTGAATCTTGCAGAACAGCACCGGACGCGACTCGCCCGCGCGATTCCGATCCAGACACGGCGTCGACCGACAGCGCTTGCCGAATGGCCGCCAAGCGCGGTGTCACGCGCCCCGGTTCCCGATTAAGAATAGCATCATACAACGCACGGGCAGATTGCAGGCGGCCCAATCTGCAGTCCAAGTCGCAGGCGATTTCCATGATGGCGACCTGCGCTGGCAAAATGTCCATGGCGGACTGGAGATGTTCACGCGCTTTGACGTTCTGACCATGCTGCAGCAGCGCCTGCGCCTGCTGGATATGGCGCATCGCGACATCGGCGGCCGTTTGGCCCGTTTGCTTCGGAGCCGGGTGCAATGCCGATAGTCGACGTTCCATGGCGATTGCCGGCGCAAATTGAGGTGCGGCTCGGCGCAAGCCATTCAAGTGAACCAGAGCTTCGCGCGTGGCACCCGCATGTTCGGCCGTCAGCGCCAGATACCACCCGATTCTGCAATGCGAAAGGCCATGCAACGCCGCGGCTTGGAATGCGCCGCCCGCTGATTTCCAATCGTTAACTTTCAAAAAGCCTAACGCGGCCCACATCTGTAGGTAGGGGTCCTTGGGAAAGGCATTTCTGTACGCTAGAATGCCCGTGTAATGCATCATGCGTGGCAATTCGGCGATACGCTGATCGGCGCGGACCGCAGAATCGCAGTCGATCGACTTGATACTCTCCAAAAATAGGGTCGCGGCGTCCGCAATGGACTCCAGGAACAATCTCGTACCGCGGTGAATCGCGAGTTCCCGGTCGATCAGAGGATTTTGAGGAACGAGCACGCCTGGTGATTCCCTCAACCGTCGATCCGTTTTCGGCCTCAGCAGAAGCTGTTGAAGGAGGACATTGAAATCGCGCGCAGCGTTTTCTGCTCCCCAGTGCCGCCGGGCAAACTCTGCCGCGTTCGATCCGAGACGCTTTCGCTCTTCCGGACTATGATAGAGGGATTCGATGGCGGCGGTGTATTCTTCAGGCGAATTCACCAGGAGACCCGTCTCGCCATGTTGGATCAATCGACCAATACCTCCGTGCGGAAAAGTCACGACCGGAAGCCCGGCAAACATCGCTTCCTGAAGGTTCAATTCCGCGGCCGCATACGTGTCCGCACACAACGGGTAGCCATAGACATCCAGCCTTTTCAAAACGTCTGCGATATTTTCGACCGAACCCTGAAATTCAAAGCTGCTCGATCGCCCAAGTTGGGCCGCTTTCGCGGTCAGCCAAGAGTCGTCGCCTCCTCCACAAACCACGAATTTGATATCAGGTACCCGTACCGCCGAACTCATGGCGATGAAGTCTCCGTGCATTTTAACCGGATCGACGGTGCCAATATATCCTACGCGAAACCCGTCATGAGGGCTTTTGGTCAGGCTGGCCAGACGCGCGAAGTCCGCTCCGGCTAGAACCATCGCCTTGCGACTGGATTCTACTCCTTCAAATGCGGGGTGCGCGTAGGTGTGGGGACTGCACGCAACCGCCAAGTCGGCAAAGTGGATCAACGGCTTCGTGAGCAGCTGCGGAGCATGGTAGCCACCAACGTGCAGCCACACTACGAGACGCGATGCCGGAAAATCGCGGCTGAATAGTTCGGCCATTTCAGGAACGTTCCACCAATGCGCCAACACGACATCCGCCCGAGCGATTTCTAGATCCAGCTCGGTGGAACTCGGCCGATCAACGATCGATAGACCTGCTTCGGTGGCTAACTCTCGTCCGGTCGCATCGGGCTCCAGTAAAGAGATCAATCGATGCTGCGGTCCGCCTTGTTGCGCAGAATACTTCGCCAGTGAAATCATCGCGCGGGCACCGCCGCCACCCGTGACTCGCTGGATCACGTGAAGAATCAGGGGTGATCGTTCGACCGATTTTTTATCCGCGGCAACATCGGCGCTCGAGTCACACCGCACTGCGGGCCAGACTTTTGATTTAAACTCGGCGTGATCGAGATTGGAGGTGTCAGCCAGCAGACAAAGACGAGGAACCTGACGAACGTCTTCCAGAAAACCTCGGATCTTGCCGCCGGCCGTATAGTCGATCGCCAGGAATGGCGCCCCGACTTCGGCAGCGAAAACACAGGAGTGAAAACGCATGCACACACAGAATTCCGCCGCAGCCATCGCCTCCAGAATCTCTCTGGGTGTTCGAGGCTCCCAGATCATGGAAAGTCGGGCACTCGCGACTTGCTTGACGAGGCGTTGCGCAAACAAGCGGTCATCATAGCCCACCGGGAAATGATGCATCGCCCATAACTCAACCCGGTGTTCGGGATACCATTCCAATAAATTTTGCAGCAACTGCCCAAGCTTCTGCTCCGCCTGTCTGGGCGTGATGGATTGCGGATATTCGCTCGTAAGTTCTCGGAGGAAGCATCTGACCACTCCCCGATCCGATCCATGGTGGTGGATGTTCTGGTCGCGGATGAACGTGGTGGCAGGATCTGGACGGACAGTAATGGCTTTCTGGATGCCAAAGCTGCGCAGCATCTCCTTCGAGGCGCGGTCGCGAACGGAAATCTGTGTGGCGAGACGTGCCGTCCGGCAGACGTTCCATCGATACTGCGCCTGGTTCAGCGGCCCGACGCCACATCCTTCGATGACCCGCGGTTTCCCGAGATCGGCGAATCGCTTGAACAGGCAAAGAATCTTCTGCGTTTCTCCGATATCCATGAGCGGCCCGCCCGCCATAACCAGCACGTCGCATTCGTTACTTGCCTGCCAGCCGGCTTCACTCACGTAGTCCGCTATCTGGATTCTCGCTCTTAGCTCCGCCGGCCAGACCGCGATGGTCGTCCGGGTGTAATACGGAAACAAACTCAAAACCCAGAATTCCAGAGCAGGATTCACCCGTAGATACTCGGTGATGATGCCCTGCAGAATCGCGATATCACCGATGGTTTCCGTTCCATACCAGCCCGCCAACAGCACCTTCTTGACGACCTTCAGATCCAAATTCACGGCCGGAACTTCACTGGCCGTCAACTGGCCGTCTGCAACTTCATACAGGTCACGTCCCCGCTGGGCTGCTTGGATGACCTCGGTCCTGGCCGTGTCGGTCCAGTCCTCGTGGTAGTCATGGATGCAGCTGGCGCAGTGCTGGCTCGCAACCTCGTCCCGCTGTTGCTGGAGCGTGTCGTGCAGTTCGCCGAGTTCGGCCGGAATGACAAAGGCTTTCCCTTTGGGCGCACAGGACGCGACGCCTCCCTGACTGTCGATATTGACGGCGACGCCTTTCCGATACGGACAGCCGATCCGCCGCTCACCACCCGTCAGAATCGACAGAATGGACTCATACGTTTTGCGGATGGCTGCGTCCTTCTCGTAGTCCGTCAGCAGAACGTGGAAAAAGGAGACGACATGCCGCAACTCGCGGTCATCAAAACTCCGAATCTGGGACGCGCACGGTTCATTGTATAACCGGCGAATGAACTCAGCTACCCGGAACCGAACATAGACATCGTGGGACTTTCCCCATTCGAGAAGATCGTGGAGCCCGTAAACATTACTGCGCACGATCGTGCATGCCGCGATCACCGGAACACCGAGCTTCTTTAGCCCCAAAAGCGTCTGGGAAGCCGATTCAAACGCGCCCTTCCGTCCGCGCACCTGATCATGCACGAGGCCAACACCGTCGAGTGAAACCATCCCCTCGAATCCCAGATTTCGAGCACGATAGTGCCGGTGAATTTCAGCATAGAATCCGATCGCTCGCGCGGTTTGCATCCCGTGCGTGATAAACGATGCGCCCGCGAGCTTCGGCAGGACTTCCGGCAACAAGCGGTAGAGGTCGATGAGATCGGTTCTGAGCGTAGGCTCTCCACCCGTTACGCCCACGTGCCCGACCTCGCTGAAGAATGGTTGGGCCAAAAACGCTCGAAGCTGGGGTACGGTCATCTTCTCCCGCTTCCCGTCTTTCCAGATGTTGCACATCACGCATCGACTATTGCAGATGTCGATCGCCTGAAGATTCAACGTGCCGGGTCGAATGACCCGCAAAGGTCCGGAGGACGATTCCCGTCCAATCCCGGCTTGTGAGACCAACGCCTCAGGCGTTTTTTCGGGAAGCGACCCGGTCCCGGATTTGACCGCGCTGATCGGTGTGTACGCGGTGGCCGGGATCGCAGCGGATTTCGCCCGAAGTTTCTGAACCATCAGGCTGGCGGTTTCGACCAACTGGCATCGGGCAACGGCTTCCTGGACCTCTTGCCCTTGAGCCGGATCTTTTGTCGTTTGGAGGGCATACTCCGCCATCTTGAGCAGTAGATTATTTACCGCATATTCGGATGCTGAGTACGCTTTCGGGTGCAGTCGGAAGAATGACCCGACCTCTGGCGTAAAGGCGTAGCGCGTGGTCAGCCCGTGCAACAGCGTCCACGCGGTGTCCCCGACCGTACCAAATTCGGTGGGGAAGGGTCGGACTCTTAAATGGTTTCCGCGGTAAATGTTGCTCGCCGAACTCCCCAGCACTGCACAGGGAATATTATAGAGCGCAAACAGGAAGGTTTCAGGCCCTCCAAGCCGGACGGGCTGTCGACTGGACGACGTCTTCAGGATGTGATCGATCGGCCAGATCTGACGGTTAGCCGGACGGTCATCGGCCGTCGTAAAGGTGGGTCGACTCGCGACCACATCACATTGCAAGCGTTCACCGACATCGCAGAGATGCTGGAGCAAGGTCTTTGTTATCCCGTCGCCAACCGTGGAGATGTACACCCAGTCACCGGTCGTTTGCGAGATGCCGTAGTTCCATGATTGATACAAGCCACGGGGGTGCGAGACCACTTTTACGTTATCGTGCCGTAGATTTTTTTTCAGGTACTCGGGCGTCCCGTCAGTGGAAAAGCTGTCCACTACCACGATCTCGTCGACCAAGCCCAGCCAGCTGCGCATTGTTTTCAGATGCGCCGGCAGCATGCCGATACAGTTGAGCGTTGGGATGACGACGCTGAGTTTAGGCATGGGAGGTGATCCGCTCGGTGACCGGGCGATCAGGCGAGACGCAACTGCTGCGTCAACGTCACAACTCTCGCGTCGTCGGGTGCGAGTTGAGCGAAGGCGTCCAAGGCCTCGCGCGCGAGTTCGTCGGCGCCCACCTCGATCGCGAGTTCGACCAGCAACGCCCACGCGTCGACTCGGGTCGCATCGACCCGCAGCGTCGTTTCCAACGCCTGAACCGCTTCGCCCTTTTGACCGTTGCGGTAAAGCGCAACCGCCAGGCTGTACCAAGTGCCCGCGTCGTCGAAGGTCTGAACCGCTGCCAGAAGGTAATCCACGGCCCGGGCGTACTCCTGATTGGCCAGGCAGACCACGCCGACGATCCGCCGCGCTTCAAAGTTGCTGGGGGAAACACGCAGAACATCGCGTGCATGCTTCAGAGCATTTCGGTGTTCGCCGTTTGCCAGCGCACTCTCTCCCTCCCGTAACGCAGACTCTATGCCGCCGAGATGTTCGAGTGCGGGCGTCAATGGTGGGCCGTTCCGGAAAACACGAAGTTCGGTGGCGTGCAGGTCGTCATACGCTTGTTCGATCGCCGAACTCAGGTTCTCAGCACCCGCCAATTGATCGTGAAACAAGGGGAGCCGCTGCAGTTTGGTCCGGATCCGAACGACGACCTCGTCGTGCCCCTTTGGATCGCTGGCCAATCGTTGCACGATCTCGCGGAGATGCGGCTCGTCGCGTGCAATCAGGTCTTCCAAACCTACGCTGAGCAGGAGACCGGCCCCACGCCGCTGCCGCCACGTGACCCCTTCGGTTGTAACGATGGGAATCGATAGTGACAATGGAACGTTCAACAGCTCCGACTCACCAAAAGCGCCCACGTCGAGAAACAGATCCGCCGGCGCGAGGATCCGCTGCAAATCGACGAGCGATTCCGGTGCTGCTCCGAAAATCAAAACCCGGTCCGTCGCGATTCCCATTTCAACAAGGGCTCGATCCCATTCAGCCGCCCACGCTTCCACGTCGCCTTTGATCAACTCTCCTGTATGAAGAAGTTGGATGCCCAAGGAGACACGAGGGTTGGTCTTCAATATCTGAATCCAGCTCGCTCGCAGCTCTGGCGTGATTTCCAGCATCCGCCCGGCAGTCATCATCAAGAAAGCGCCGGACGGAAGGTTGAGAGCGACCCGCGGCTCGCTACGATCGCCGGTGAACGCTGGAATCTCTGCGAAGGTAAACCCGCATCCCGGGCGAAAAGACAACCGCTCCGTGAATGACTTCCTCAGGCTGTCGTCTGGTCCAGAGTTGTTACCCACAAACATCAAGTCCGACGGCGGCAATCCGCTCGTGACGGTCGAATTCACGAAGACATGGAGCGGCGCCAGGCGATGAATGGCGAGTCGATGAAGTCGCCCATCGGTCGCCGCAAGCTCGTCGCAAAATACCACCGCGTCCAAATTAGCGGTCTGCAACTCCGACAACTGGTCGGTGAGGTTCGACGACAGACCTTGATATTGGCGCGTCCGATTTCCGGCCTGCATGAGCGAGAGGATGGCAAACGGCACCGCGTTGTCGCCGGCTCCATTAGCCTCATCAGCTCCATCCAGAACGTAGAGTGAGATTTCAAACCGGTCTGGCGCCATCAACCGGCTAAACTCGGGAATACTTCCGGGTGAATAACCAATGAAGGCGACTCGCAGCGCGCGACCGACTCGATCGCCGGTGGTGGCTACGATCCCGGCGTTGGCTTTCACGCCTGCAGTCAACAAACGGCCGTGAACCTCGGCGTGCCGCTTGAGCGTGTCATTGCTGACCGCCAAAGGCAGAAATGAAAACGATCGCAGGTAACTGTCCAACGCGGCCCGGACAGCAGAAGATCCAAAATTGCGACCAACCCACCGCGCGAGTTCCTCCATTCTACACAGCGCATGTTCGGCATACTGATTTGCTTCACCGAGCTGGCTGAAGGTTCGCGGGGCAGCAAAGATCCATGTGGCGAAGTCGCCCCACAACCAGTCAGGC
>JBDSPT010000163.1:0-7221 GCA_039930205.1 Opitutus sp.
GCATTCAAGGGTGATTGTGTTCTCGATACGTCGGGCGGGAATGTGAAGGCGAAGGTCGCGCGGACGGCCGCGTTCGATTTGGATGCGTCCACCAGCGGTGGAGATGTGCGGGCGGACGGTCTCACGATTACGATCGAGAAAGGCGGGGTCGGTCGGAGCCGCCTAAGTGGGAAAGTAAACGGTGGCGGACCGACCTTGAAACTTCGCTCCAGCGGCGGGGATATCGTCGTCGAGACGCGCTGAGGCGCGACAACGCGCTGGCTTTGAGCTGCCAGCGCGTTTCATTGGGAGGATGACTTCGGAAGCAGCTTATGCAGAACTTATCGTCCGCCTGAAACGGGTGGATTCGCTGAGCAGCATCGCCGAGCTGCTGGGGTGGGATGAGCAAGTGAATCTGCCGGCTGACAGTGCCGATCAGCGCGCTGAGCAGCATGCGGTGTTGGCCGAAACGGTGCATGCGGCGAGTGGTGCTCAACAGATTGGTGAACTGCTGGCCCGTTTGGAATCACCAGGCGGATTGTCGGAGGATCAGACCGCGGTCGTTCGGCAGGCGCGAAAGGATTTCGACCGGACGACCAGGTTGCCGGCTGATTTTGTGCGGGAGAAAGCGGCGCAAGGCAGCGTGGGCTATCACGCGTGGGCAAAAGCGAAGCGCGACTCGGATTTCGCCAGCTATGCACCGGTTCTTCAAAAGAATCTTGAGCTCGCGAAGCGCGAGGCCGCTTACCTGGGGTGGCAAGGTCGCGAGTACGATTACATGCTCGATAAGCATGACCCAGGGATGACGGCGGCGTTGATCACGCGATTGTTCGCAGAGCTCAAGGCGCAGTTGGTGCCGCTGGTTCGTCGGATTGCTGCTTCGACAGTCTCGCCCAGGAAAGATCTGCTCCGGGGATTTCCCGTCGAACAGCAGCGCACGCTCCTGCGGGAAGTCACGGAGCGACTCGGATTCAACTATGGACGCGGGCGTATTGATGTTTCGCTGCATCCGTTTTGCTCCGGGACAGGCGCAGATGTCCGGATGACGACGCGCTTCAAACAAGACGAGCCGCTCGATTCGTTGTTCAGTTCGATTCACGAGACAGGGCACGGTTTGTACGAGCAAGGGCTACCTCGTGAACATCGAGGGACCGCCCTCGGAGTTCATGCCGGCATGGGCGCGCATGAATCGCAGAGCCGACTGTGGGAAAACCAGGTGAGCCGTAGCCATGGATTCTGGAGCTATTTCGAGCCACGATTTCGCGAACTCTTTCCCGCGCAGACGAATTCCGTTTCGTCGGACGAGCTCTACCTTGCCATCAATGCAGTCGAGCCAACGCTCATTCGCGTCGATGCCGATGAGGTCACCTACAACCTCCACATCATCCTTCGCTTTGAGCTGGAGCAGAAGTTGTTCAGTGGAGAGCTGGCCGTCCGCGATCTGCCAACGGCCTGGAATTCAGCGTCTCGCGACCTTGTCGGCATGGTGCCGGGCAATGATAGCGAAGGCGTGCTGCAGGACGTGCATTGGAGTGACGGAGCGTTCGGCTATTTTCCGAGCTACTGTCTCGGCAACATGGTGGCGGCCCAGCTCTGGTTTGCGGCACGAAAAGAGCGCCCCGAGTTGGAGCGTGATTTCGCCCTCGGCGATTTCTCGTGGCTCCTCACCTGGCTCCGCCAGCATGTCCATGCAGAAGGCCGTCGGTACCAACTTCCGGAGCTGGTTCGACGTATCACGGGCGATGAGCTGTCGCCCCAGGCTCTGTTGCGGTATTTGAACGAGCGATATGGTCCGCTTTATTTGTGAATCGGACGACCAGGCGACCATGAGGCTGATTGACACTCACACGCATCTTGAAACGTTCGCGCAACGTGGTGGGATACAATCTACGTTGAACCGCGCTCGCGATGCGGGCATCGGTGCCATGGTGACGATTGGAACGTCGCTGGACGACTGGGAGCTTTACCACGGGTTGGCGGTTTCCCATCCGGGCTTGGTTTACTATTCCGCCGGTCTTCACCCCTGCGCCGTCGAAGAGAATTGGGCTGATTCTGTGTCGCAGCTCGAATGGTTCTGGACGCGCGCCAACAAAACCATGGGCGGATCAGTCGCGCCCGTTGCGCTCGGTGAGATCGGTCTCGATCGTTTTCATCTGCCCAAGAACGATGAGGCTGCGGCTCAACGAATCTTCGGATGGCAGCAATCCGCGTTTGTCGAAGGCCTACGGATGGCGAAGCGAATCGGCTGTCCGGTTGTGATTCATTCGCGCGGCGCGTTCACGGAGTGTGTGCGGATGATCGACGACAGTGGCGTGGACTGGACGAAAGTCGTCTTCCACTGTTTCACCGAAGGTGAGGTGGAAATGGCCGAGTTGATCAAACGGGGCGGTTGGGCTTCATTCACCGGCATCATCACTTACAAGACCGCAGACGCGGTTCGCGCCGCCGCGAAGACGCAGGGGCTGAGCCGACTGATGATTGAGACGGATGCGCCATACCTTACGCCGATGCCGCATCGCGGGAAACCAAACGAGCCCGCCTTTCTCCGGCACACTGCCGAATTTACGGCGGAAAAAGTCTTCGGGGTGAGACTCGAAGAACTCGCTTCGGTTACGACCGCGAACGCGGATCGCTTTTTCGGATTAGCCAATCCGAACTGACACCTTCACGAGGGAAGAAACACTCGGTCAGGCCTCGTCGAATTTCCGGGCGAATAGCTGATCGAGCTCAGTCAACATGGCTGCGGCATCGTCTCCACTGGCCAGGAACTTTACTTTCGAGCCTTTGCCCGCAGCTAACATCATCAGTCCCATGATGCTCTTCCCGTTCACCTGCTCCTCGTCTTTCTCAACGAATACATCCGCTTTGAACTTGTTGGTGATACGAACGATCATTGCGGCGGGGCGGGCGTGAATGCCCATCTTGTTCTGCACGACCAGCTCCTTGGTAAGTGGTTGTACGGAAGGTGTGGCGTCGCTTTTGTTCATAGTTGTCAGGTGAGGACCGGCCTAAATCCGGGATGAGGCTGCAGCTTGCAACCTAAAAACCCGACGGCACTCTGCAAGCCGATGCCTAAAACAGCCATCATCGTGCCGTGTCGGTTGGAGTCTACTCGTTTCCCGCGTAAGCTGTTACATGTTATCAAGGGGAAACCATTATTACTTTGGGTCGCGGAACGAGTTGCACGTGAAGCACCGGAATTCCCCCTGTACTTCGCGGTGGATGACGCGCTGCTGGCGGAAACGGTGACAAAGGCTGGTTTCCAAGCGATTATGACGGACCCAGCCCACGCGAGTGGGACGGACCGAATCGCCGAAGCGAATCGATCCATTGGAGCCGCACAGGTCGTGAACGTACAAGCGGATGAGCCTTTGGTTACGGGCAGGCAAATTCGAGCGCTGGCCGTGCTGGTGGAGAACGGTGCACCGATGGCAACGCTCATCACGCCGTTTCGGCGGGTGGTGGACTTCTACAATCCGAATCAAGTGAAAGTCGTACTTCGCGGCGATGGTCGGGCGCTTTATTTTTCCCGTTCGCGCATGCCCTTTTCGCGAGAGTTGGGTCTCACGATCGACGACGCCTGGATTCAGGCGAATCCATGTTACAAGCATTTGGGACTTTATGGGTATGGAGCGGAGTTGCTGGCTAAGTTTGCGAAGCTGCCGCCCGGTCGTTACGAGCAAGTTGAGAAGCTGGAGCAACTTCGGGTATTGGAAAATGGGTACGATATTGCCTGTGCGATTACTGACGAGCCGACTATCGGCGTGGATACTCCTGCTGACGCCGTGAAATTCGAGGCGGCGTTGGGCTAGACTAGGCTAGCTGAACATCCTTGAGCCTGCGGCGAGCCGGCCAGCCCATGCGATAAGAAGCGTTCGAAGGCGTTGCAGCTTGATCATGTATTCAAGCTCAGGGATTTTTGTGCCGTACATCTAGCCGGTCGAGCATGCCCACTTTCCCTTCGTCGTTCGAACTTCCAGCGCTTTTAACTGCAGCCTTTTTGGCAGGTGCCGGAGCGGTCTATTGGTACATCAAGCGCGAACGCAAGGCGCTGGTCTTTGAGGTGCGGTCGCTGTGGGAGCGGTTGGATTCGGTCTTCTACCGGTCGCCTGTAGCCATCAGCCTCTGTGAGTTGGATCAGGAGAGTTGCGGCCTACGCGTGTTGGACTGCAACGAAGAGGCGTGTGTGCTTCACGGAGGTTCACGCGACGAAGTTTTGGCGGCAGGCGTGAGGATGCCGGCACAGTCGATTGAGAACGCGCAGAAAATCCGCGCTTGGTTCAAAACGCCCAGGCCAGCTGACCTTTGGCGCGGAGAAACAATGGTCAAACGGCTGAATGGCACGGAGGTGCCCGTGGCGTATGTCTGGACGCGCGTCGAGATCGGCGATCGTGAGCTCGTGCTTGCGGTCGAGCAGGATATCTCTGAACAGCGCCAGGCGGACCTCGCGTTAAAAGAAAGCGAGCTTCGCTTCCGGCAGCTGGTGGAGACCGCGGATTGCTTGCTGTGGAAGGCACGGGTGCGAATGGTCGAGGGACAGCTGGTCTGGAAGTTCGACGTACCTGTCTCGGGTCTTCGGCAGCGTTTGTTTGCTGCGGCCAATGTTGCGGCTTCGGAGGGTGGCTTGTGGGGCGGTTTCGATGTTCCCGACATGGCGACGATGCACGAACGTTGCCGACTCGCACTTCAAGAAGGAGAGAAGAGCTATCGCCAGGAATTTAGCGTCCTGCTGCCACACGAGACGATGTGGATGCAGGAGCGCGTCGAGATCGAGAAACTCGGTGCGGACGAGTGGAGTTTGGTGGGAGTCGTGGTCGATATTACCCGGCTGAAGGAATCCGAGGCCGCGATGCGCCGGAGCGAAGAGCGAAACCGCCTCGTCATGAAGGCATCCAACGATGGCATTTGGGATTTCGATGTGGTGGCGAACCGAATGGCGACAAGTGAGCGGTGCCGCACGATGCTCGGGTTGCGCAGCGACGAAGTCGCCACGGCCGAGGATTGGCGGACGAGGATCAATCCGGACGACCTCACGATTCAGGAAGTGGCTTGGAACAAGCACCGAGCGACCGGCGAACCATGCGTGTACCAGGCGCGCTTCCGACACGAGGACGGCTCGTGGAGATGGCTGATGGTGCGAGCGATCACAGTTACGAACGACGCGGGCGAGCTGTTGCGCATTGTCGGAAGTCACACGGACATCACCGAGCTGAAGCGCAACGACAGTGAGCTCCAGCAAGGCCGGCGGCTCAGTGCGATCGGTGAACTCGTCGGTGGGATCGCGCACGAGTTTAATAATCTGCTCACGCCGATGTTACTCCAGACGACGATGATGACGGACGATTCCGCGTCGCCACCGCACGTGAAGGAGCAACTACGCCCGGTCATCGATACAATCAAGGACGCGCGTGAATTGACGCAACGGATACTGACGTTTGGCCGGCGGTCCACTGTGGATGCAGAGTCGCTGGATCTCGTGGCTGCGGTTCAGGACCACCTCGAACTCCTGCGCCACACCATTGATCGCCGAGTCGTCCTGAACCTGGTGACGCCGACCAGGCCAATGTGGGTTTTGCAGAACCGAACGGATTTTGCGCAGATCATCATCAACCTGGTCCTGAATGCGCGGGATACACTCCTCGAGAAAGCCGAGCGGATAACCGAGGCCAGCTGGACGCCGACGCTAGCCGTTCGCTTTACGACAGTGAATTCACCCACTCAACGTGGCACCTCGAGCGGCCTGATCGATGAATCGTCCGGGCTTTGGCACCGCGTGACCGTGAGAGACAATGGCATGGGCATGAAGGACGAAATCCGTGAGCGGATCTTCGAACCGTTCTATACGACCAAACAAGTCGGGCAGGGTTCTGGGCTCGGCCTGGCCACCGTGTGGCACTTGGTGCAAACAATGGGTGGACGAGTCGACGTTGAAACCCGTGTCGGCGTGGGCAGCGCATTTCACGTGTCACTCCCGGCGGTCGACGCGCCGCGGACACTCGCAACACCGCCTGCTGCAACTGCCAGCGCCGTGGTGGCTCTACGAAATCGATTCGCCCGCGTCCTGTTGGTGGACGATCAACCGGAGGTCGCGGAAACTCTCGGCCGAATTCTCGAGCGTTGGGGGCACAATGTAACGATTGTTCGCGATGGCTCCGCCGCGGTCCGTCGCCTTGAGCGCGGGCAGGATGAATTCGATGTCTGTATTACGGATTTGAATATGCCCGGCGCGACTGGCTTCGACGTCGTCGGAATGATCCGAGAAAGAAACAGTTCCACCAAAGTCGTGGTCATGGGCGGGTACATGACCCCTGAGGTGCGCCAGAGTCTGGAGCAGATGAAAGTGGACGCGATCGTGCCCAAGCCTTTCTCGGTGCAGGATATCGAGACGGCGATGCGCGTCTCGGGCTGGTAGCAGACGAACAAAGGCGGGCGCTGCTTAGCCTTAATTAATGATGCATTCGAGATCAGGGAATGCTTTTAGCATCGGTCGTGAGACCAATGACCGGCTCGCCCCGCTGCGCTTCCACCGTCTCACCACGGAGGCTGTTCCCGACTGCCCGTGCCTTGCTTAGCGCAAATTTTCGCTCAAACGATCGCTCAGATCTTACCCGCTTTTCGAGCCTCGACCATTTTGTAGAAGTCGAGGAAGAGTGGGTCGGCGTCGTTCGGTCCGGGAGCTGCTTCCGGGTGATACTGCACGCTAAATACCGGCAGCGTGTTGTGGCGCAGGCCTTCGACCGTGTTGTCGTTCAAATTGATTTCGGTGACCTTCGCTCCGCGCGATTCGATCGACTTCGGGTCGGTCGCAAATCCATGATTCTGCGCCGTGATCGAGACCTTGCCGGTCTCTAGATTCTTCACCGGCTGATTGCCGCCGCGATGGCCGAACTTGAGTTTGAACGTCTTTCCGCCGAGCGCGTGGGTGATCATCTGGTGACCCAGACAGATGCCGAACACGGGGTAATCAGGCATCAATCCCGTCACCGTCTTGTGCACGTAATCGAGAGCCGCGGGATCGCCGGGTCCATTTGAAAGGAAGACCGCGTCGGGATTGTGTTCGCGAACCTGTTCGTGAGTGGCGGTCGACGGAAACACGTGCACCTCAAAACCGTGGCGGATCAATTTCCGGAAAATCGAGTGCTTGGCACCGTAGTCGAAAGCTGCGACGCGGAATTTCTTCTTTGGTACGCCGGGCAAATTCATCGTTGTCCCAACCGGCAGATAGGGAGCGTTGTGATTCGC
>JBDSPT010000164.1:0-7854 GCA_039930205.1 Opitutus sp.
TTCGAATCCGAATATTCTCACTGAGACCCTTCACGCCTGGTACAAGGCAACAGGTCGCACGAACAATGAGATCGATCTTCACACCCGCTTGGGACGCCGCGTACAGATTGTCGATCGTTACCTGGTCCACGAGCTTGTTCATCTTTGCAATGATGCGCGCGGGTTTCCCCGCGGCCGCATTGGCCGCTTCCGCTGCAATGTAGTCCTGGATTCGGGAATGCAGGTTGAACGGAGCGACGAGCAGGTGCTTGAATTCGGGCGAACGGCTAAATCCCGTCAGCGTATTGAAAAGTTGCGCGACTTCCTCAGTGATGGTTTCGCGAACCGTGAAGAAGCTGAGATCGGTATAAAGACGAGCGGTCTTCGGATTGTAGTTGCCGGTACCCAGATGCACGTAACGGCGCAGCCCGTTTCCCACGCGGCGGACCACGAGACTGCATTTGCAATGAGTCTTGTGTCCGATCAACCCGTAAACGACGTGGACGCCAGCCTCCTCCATTTGCCGGGCCCAGTGAATGTTGTTGGCCTCGTCGAATCGCGCCTGCAGTTCCACCAGAGCAGTGACTTGTTTTCCGTTGATGGAAGCATCCATCAATGCTCGCACGATGGGTGAGTCACCACTTGTGCGATACAGTGTTTGCTTAATGGCGAGGACATCCGGGTCTCGTGCCGCTTGTTCGACAAACTCCACCACCGGCGTGAACGAATCGTAAGGGTGGTGAAGGAGAATTTCCCCGTGAGAAATCTGGTCGAAGATCGAGGGAGTGACGCGGAGCGCCGGCAGATCAGCCGGGGTGAAAACGGGGTACTTCAGGTCAGGACGATCAATCACGTCGTACAGGCTCATCAGCCGAAGCAGGTTCAGCGGTCCCTGGAGTTGGAACGCGTTGTCCAGAGAGAGCTGTAGATGTCCGCAGAGCGTCGTGAATGCCTGCAAGTCGACGCCGGCCTCGATTTCGACGCGGACCGCGGCGCCTCTCCGCAAATTCCGCAATTCTTCCTCGATTTTCTTGAGCAGGTTCTCCGCTTCCTCGTCGTCGATGTAGAGGTCGCTGTTGCGGGTGACCCGAAACGCGTGCGCACCGTTAAGCCGAAAACCGGGGAAAAGCGTTCCCGCGCACAATTTGATGATCTCGCTGAGAAAGATGTACCGCTGAGGACCTTCCGATCCGGGCTCAATCAGCACAATCCGCGGCAAGATCCGCGGAACGGGGATGATCACGATGAGCTTGTCGGAATCAGGGGTGTCGGGATTATCGAGCGATACGAGAACGTTGAGCGTCTTGTTGCCGATCTGGGGAAAGGGGTGCGACTGATCGATCGCGAGCGGGGTCAGAACGGGCAATACATTACTTTGAAAATAGCTTTGCACCCAGACCAGCTCACCGGGATTGAGCTGCGCGCCCGTGCGAAAAAGGATGTTTTCTTTGGCCAACAGCGGCACCAGTTGTTCATGCCAGCACCGGTACTGCTGATCGACCAGGGCGTTGGCGTCGCTGTAAACGGTCCTCAGCTGCTCGCGAGGAGTGAGGCCATCGAGACTTAGCTCGGCCGATTCTGAATCGGCCTGCTGCATCAAACCCGCGACGCGAATTTCGAAAAACTCGTCCAGATTTGAACTCACGATGGCGAGAAACTTGACGCGTTCCAGCAGGGGATTCGAAGGGCTTTGCGCCTGTTCTAAAACGCGGCGGTTGAAGGCCAGCCAGCTTTTTTCGCGATTCCCATAAACCGGGTGCGATCCCTCGCCGGAGGACGTTCGCGCGATGGACTTGCCAGCTGGGGCGGATACTTTCGCGAGTCTCTTGGAACGTTTTACGGGAGGCATACGATAGAACGAAAGGAAACGCTAAGAACTTCGTGAGCTGAAACGAGCTGTTTCCCGTTCGTCACTGGATCGTCACATTCAGCCGGTTTGGCGGATACGCCAGACGCGATTTATCTCCGTGCCGCGAGATGGGATGCGGTGCTTTTCGGAACGACAGAAGTGCACTCCCTCGCGGACCAGACGGCCAGAGCAAGATATCTCCGGCCTAAATCCTTACCGGCAATCCACGACTGCTCAGAAATGATTTCGCCTGTGGAATCGTGAACGTACCGAAATGAAAGATACTCGCGGCGAGGACCGCGCTCGCATGGCCTTCGTCCAAGACGTCGACGAGATGTTCCAGAGTCCCCGCACCACCGCTGGCGATGACCGGAACGCTGACGGCATCGCTAACGGCCCGGGTAAGTCCGATATCGTAGCCGTTGCCGGTGCCATCACGATCCATGCTGGTCAGAAGGATCTCACCGGCACCGAGTTCGACCGCCTGCCTGGCCCAGGCGACCGCATCCAACTCCGTCGCATTCCTTCCGCCGTGCGTGTAGACTCGCCACGACTTTCCGTCAGGCTCTTGCTTGGCATCGATCGCTAGCACGATGCACTGCACGCCGAAGCGTTCTGCCGCGGCGGCAATCAGCCTTGGATCTCTGATCGCAGCGGTGTTCAGCGAAACTTTATCAGCTCCGGCTTTCAGCATGGATTCAATGTCCGCCACAGTCCGCAGTCCGCCGCCCACCGTGACGGGCATGAAGCACTGCTCGGCCGTCGCAGCGACCACATCGTGCATGATCTTTCGTTCGTCACTCGAGGCGGTGATATCGAGGAAGATGAGCTCGTCCGCTCCTTGCGCGTCGTAGGCCCGTGCACACGAGACCGGATCTCCGGCGTCGCGAAGTTGTTGGAACTTGATTCCTTTAACTACGCGCCCTTCGTTGACGTCCAGGCAAGGAATGATGCGTCGGCTGAGCACGATGGAGTCCTCGTTACCGGATCGTAGTCCGAGACATGAGCCCCGTATCAGGAACTCAACTCTCGAGCTGCACGATGTCCGGCTCGAAATTAACGATCAGGCGATAGACGTGACCCGGGCGCATGATCAACGGATGATCGCGCACGAGATACTGCAGATAGTGAACCTTGCCGTAATTTGTCCGGTAAGTCGGATCGTGGCTGACCACCTCCGTCTCGCGCCAGGTGCCTTGAAAATCGTCTTTCGCGACCGTGCACCGCTGGCCTTGCGGACCGAGTGCGAGCGAGCCTGGAAGATGGTATTTCGAATGGGGAGCGGCGATCGCGAGAACGTAGCGGAATTTATCCAGCGTCACCTGCTGCTTCACCGTGTAGGCGAACTCCGCGTTGATCTTGCTGCCGGAGAACGTCCACTGAACTTTCACGTTTCCAAGGTTCTTCACCAGCTCTTCCTTGGTGTTGATCAGCTCGGGCTGTTCGTAGCGGAAATAGAAACTGTTGCGCAGGCCGAGACCGGTGACGCAGTTTTTGCCGTAGAACGCCGGCAGCGTCACCTGATCACCGAACGTGAGTTCAGGCAGCATGATCGGCAGGTAAAGATTGTTCGGCCAATCGAACACTCCTGGGCAATGCGGGAAGGGGAGGGAGTCCGCCGTCAGACGGCTTCCAGAGCTGACCAGCGGAATCTGCGCATGCAAACCGCTCTCGGCATCGCGATAGAGGAAGAGTCCCTGCTCCTTGCGATTGGATTTGTCGAAAATGACAAAGCGTCCGCTCGTTCGCGGTGGCTCGATTTTCGGCGAACCGGCTGGCATCGAGACGGTCTTCGCCAAACGCGACCACTGACAAAGGTAACGGGCGGCGTCGAAGTTCGCCATCCGGGTGGTGTGGCGTTCATATGCGGTGCGTTCTTCGTCACGGAGATCAAGGAAGCCGTGCTCCTGATCCAAATACGTTCCGTAGAAGAACAGAAACAGCCGCCGCAGGATGTCGAAGTACTTGATCTTTTGATCGTCGGGGATCCAGCCGTCACGGAGACCTTGCAGGATCAAACTGACGCAATGCATCTGGCCGTAGGCGCCGGCGGCGCGGCCAAATGCCCAGCCAAGGCCATCCGCGCGGACGAGGTCAGGCATCATCTTGATGTACTTCTCGCCGTAGGTGCGGAGCGTCGGGAGTTTGCGGTCACGCACACCGCTGTTGGCGTGGAGCTGCAGTGCTGAGCGCGTGAAGACAAATGTCATCACGCCATAGAGGTTGAAATTTCCGCCGAGACCCTTGGTGGAATCGTCGAACAATCCCGCTGAGCTCGTTTGCCCGATGCGCTCACACATGCGTTCGATCAGGCGGGAGGTTTCATCCTTCTTCGACAGACCAAAGCTGAAACGCGCAACCGCCTTGGCGATGTTGAACGCCTGCCAGTGATTATCGTAGTCGCTGCGGTGAAGCAGAGCCTTGTCGATCCGCTCGCGCGTTTCCTCGACGAGCCGCTCCCAAACGGGATTACGTTCGCGGGAGGGACCGAAGCAGAGGAGGCCGAGCGCCGCGTACGCCAAACCATTTTCTGTCGCAGGCTCAGTGAACATCTGCGCCGTGATACAACGGGCCGCGAGATCGATCAGGTCGTAACCTTTGAGGGTAGTCTCTCCCGTGGCTCGATAGAATTCTCCCAAGGCGTACGCAACGTGACCGGGTTCATCGGGCCGCGCTTGTTCGCCGGGGACCGGAATGAGTGTGCCGTCGGGCTGGATCGAGTCGAGATTGTGGGCCAGCATCGATCTGGCCATGTCGAGACATTGCTCGGAAAAACTGTGCATGCGTTAAGTGTAGCGGGTCAGTAGTCGGTGCGTCGGACGCGGGAAGGGGATGAATCTCAGGAGAATCCAGAGCGGGGCAAGAGGGAATTTGGGAAAGAAACTGCGACGGCCGATCTGGGCCGGCGTTTGCGAGTTCGGCGCGGACCAAACCCGAGAACGCCCACATCGGAAGAAATCCTGAGCGGCGACGACGATCTGACACTCCGGACCAGCGAACGGACTAAATGCTTTTGCCTCCCGCATGCATAAGTGGGCGGACCGTGCTCGCATGCGGCTTTCCCATCCCGGTCGATAGCGGCGGACCCGCGGGACGCGGACCGCGGGGCGGGGCGAATTGAGAGCAGGAGACCGACCGTTACCGCTGAATCAATTTGATGAATTCGGCGTTGGTCTTGGTCTTCGAGAGCCGGGCGATCATCGTCTCCGTGGCTTCTTCAATCTTTTGCTGGACCAAGGCGCGCCGGAAGAAATGAATGCCCTCGAGCGTCTTCGCATCGATCAGAAGTTCTTCCTTACGCGTGCCGGAGGACGCGACATTGATGGCCGGCCACAGCCGCATTTCGGCGCACTTGCGGTCGAGCACGAGCTCCATGTTGCCGGTGCCCTTGAATTCCTGAAAGATCACATCGTCCATGCGGCTGCCGGTTTCTACGAGCACGGAGGCGATAATGGTCAGCGAGCCCGATTCTTCGGTCTTTCGGGCGGTGGCGAACAGCTGACGAGGTTTCTCCAGTGCTCGCACATCCAAACCACCCGAACCGGTGCGGCCGCTGTTGCGCGCAGTGTTGTGCGCGCGGGAAAGTCGGGTGATCGAGTCGACAAAAAGCACGACGTCGCGACCCACTTCGACAAGGCGCTTGGCGCGCTCGATGCAAAGGTCGGCAATTCGGATGTGATTTTCGATCTGCTCGTCATTGGAGGACGCCCAAATCTCTGCCGGCACGCTGCGTTTGAAGTCAGTCACTTCCTCCGGCCGTTCATCGACCAGCAGGATCATGACGAAACATTCCGGATTGTTCTCCAACACGCCGAGCGCCATATCGCGCAACAGCGTTGTCTTTCCGGTGCGAGGAGGAGCGACGATCAATCCGCGAGTCCCTTTCCCGATGGGGCAGAAGAGATCGACGGCACGAGTAGTCATCCGGCCGTCTTTCATCTCCATCTTGAGATGTTGATTCGGCGAGATCGTTGTAAGGGTGGTGAACTCGTATTTGCCGCGACGATCTTCGAGCGCAACGCCATCGACGGTTTCGATGAAACGCATCTTGGGATTTGGAAACCGACCGTCAGGGGGAAATGCGGTGCCGCCCACCATGGAGCCGGTACGGAGCTTGAAACGACGGATGAGTTCTTTCGGAACGAAGGGATCGGACGGGCGGCGTTTGCCGCCTCGAGAGAGATCGAGCAGCTGACCGTTACCGCCGCGCTGAAGGTCGATGTCGAGCACGCCTTCGACTTGAATGGTCTCGACCGGCGGCGGAGCAGGTGCCGGCGCAGGAGCCGTGGCGTTAGCGCTCGGGGGAGCGGAGGGAGCTGGGGTAGCAGTATCGGCCGCAGCAGGGACCGGGGAATCCGCTTGAGCGGACGCAGTTTTCTTTTCCATACGAAGTGTGAACAGATCACGTCCCGCGCTTGACGCTTGAAACTCATGGCGGGATAAGAGCCGCAATTTGCGTTCTATATCCCTAAAATCCGCCACACCGTGACAGACCAGACGATTACCTCAGTTTCCCGGGAACACCGGTTAATCAGGCCCTCGGCCGAGTTCAAAGCCCAAGCCAATCTTGGGAGTGATGGCACTTACAAAAGACTCTATGCGGAGTCTGTCAACTCCCCAGAGAAATTCTGGGAGCGGCAAGCCAAGGAGCATCTCGTCTGGCGCAAGCCGTTTAAGAAGACACTCAAGTGGAAGGCACCGCACGCGGAATGGTTCCTCGGCGGCAAGCTAAACGTTTCCGAAAATTGCGTCGACCGTCACCTCGGCACTGCCCGTGAGAACAAGGCGGCATTGATTTTCGAAGGTGAACCCGGCGACGTCCGGACGATCACGTACAAGCAGCTGCACCTGCACGTCTGCCGCCTGGCGCACATTTTCGAAAACATGGGAGTCGTCGCGGGTGATCGCATCGCGATTTACATGCCGATGATTCCAGAGGCAGTGATGGCGATGCTGGCCTGCGCTCGTATCGGCGCCATCCACACCGTCATTTTCGGTGGGTTTTCCGCTGAGGCGATCAAGGATCGATTGAACGACTGTCAGGCGAAACTCGTTATCACCGCGGACGGTGGTTGGCGTCGCGGCAAAGTCATCGAGCTCAAAGCAAACGTCGACAAGGCCGTCGAAGGTGCACGCAGCGTTCACACCGTGATGGTCGTAAAACGCTGCGGCAATCCGGTGACCATGGTGGAAGGGCGCGATGTTTGGTGGAAGGACGCCTGGGACGGCGCACCCAATCAGCACAAGGCGAAGGCGTTCGATTCCGAGCATCCGCTTTTCATCCTCTACACGAGCGGTTCAACGGGGAAGCCGAAGGGCGTCCTCCACACAAGCGCTGGTTACCTGCTCGGCTGCAAACTCAGCTCGCAGTATATCTTCGATCTGAAGGAAAACGACCGGTACTTCTGCACCGCTGACATCGGTTGGATCACCGGACACAGCTATGTGGTTTACGGACTGCTTTCGAACGGTGCGACGATCTTCCTCTACGAAGGAGCACCGAATCAGCCCGAGCCCGATCGTCTCTGGCAGATGATCGACCGCCACAGCATCACGATCCTGTACACTGCGCCAACCGCAATCCGTTCGTTCATGCGTTGGGGTGACAACTACGTCTTGCGGCACCGGCTTGATTCGCTGCGACTGCTCGGCTCTGTTGGTGAACCAATCAATCCGGAAGCGTGGATGTGGTATCACAAATTGATCGGCAAGAAGCGTTGCCCAATTGTGGATACGTGGTGGCAGACGGAGACCGGCGCCATCATGATCGCTCCGCTCCCCGGGGTCACGCCGCTGAAACCTGGCTCTGCCACGCGCCCGTTCTTCGGTGTCGTTGCCAAGGTGGTCGACGACCAAGGTAAAGAAGTACCACGCAATAGCGGCGGTAAGCTCGTTATCACGAAGCCGTGGCCATCGATGTTGCGCACCTTGTGGGGCGACGACGCCCGGTACCAGCAAGCGTACTGGAGCGAGTTTCCCGGGATCTACTTCACGGGAGACGGCGCGCGCCAGGATAAGGACGGCTA
>JBDSPT010000165.1:0-10061 GCA_039930205.1 Opitutus sp.
AAGAATTCCTTCACGACCGTAGTCAGAGCCGCGCTGACCGTCGGCGGCGTCGGTGAATTTATCCGGATCGGCAAACGTAACTTCAGCGCGAGGAGCCACTTTTGGACTGGCCGCCTGAGTGCCCGCCGCTGCCGCTACTCCGAGCAAAACGAGAAGGGTATAACGTAGGGTTTTCATAGTGTGATTTTGATGACGGAAACGTATCACTAAAAGGTTCAGGTGCGAGTTTCGTCGGAAACAGGACCATCAGGTTTCTGAGATGATGTGCTCAGTTATACGAGAACCAGAGCCCGTCGGATTCAATCATTCCGCCGCCGGGACCGTCATGGCATTGTTCACTGAATTCACTCCTCGAATCATGCGCACAAGCTCCGTCATGCTCTCTCGTTCGAGGACAGACCGAGCGGATCCGCTGAGCACGACGACCCCATTGTGGGTTGCCACTTCGGTCTCTGAACGGGTGGCGAATTGACCCGAAGCAAGAGCGTGTTTGATCTGCGCGGTGATGGACGCGTCGTCGATGCGTTCAGGAGGCTTAAGGTTTGCCGTCTCGGTTTCCGAAGCCGGACCGTCTTTGATTACCAGCTGATTTTTGACGGACTTCACGCCCGCCACTTCACGCACGTAGTCTTCGGTCAGTTTTTTCTGCGTCGGGCTTTCCGCCGTTCCAGTAAGCGAAACGTGACCGTCGCGGACCGAGACTTCGGTGGCGTCGGCATTTACGTTGGCACGAAGCAGGAGGACGCTCCGAATTTTAAGAGCGATCCATCCGTCCGCCGCTTCGGGCGGCGGTGAGGCCACCTTCAACTCACTGATGACTTTGGTTATTCCGGGAATGTCCCGGACGGTGGTTTCTGCGAGTTCCTTCTGATCCTGGTCCAGCACCGCCCCGGTCAAAGTGACGACTCCATTATCAGCTTTCACCGTCACCTGCTTCTCCAGCACGGCGCGGAAATTGTAAGAGGAGGATGCGAGCTCCTCGATCTTTCGGTCGGCGGCGGAATCTGCCCTTAAAGAGAGAGGCACCTGCAAGAGTGCCACGATGCATAGGCACGTAATTGGTTTCATATCGCGCCGAGGGTCTGTCGGTACGACTCCCGAATTTCCGAAGAGTGCCATCAAACGCGCCACAAACGTTCCGGGAAGGTCGACGGAGCGTAAGTTGGCGTCCACGGACTTTGCCTTTTCGCCCACGGGCGTGTTAGTCTTTACCACGTCATGTTCGCGAATTTGCTACAGCTGATTACCCGCCGTCCTCCGTCGGACCATATGCGCGGCTTCGTCGAGGAGGTTCGGCTGGTCGATCATGTGCCCGCCCGCAATCCGCGTGCGGAGAAATTGTTTCTCGTTTGCTGGATCCTGATCGCGGCGAAGTGCGGGCTGATCGTGTGGCTGATCGAGCGGTATCACATGAAACTCAATCCGCTGTGGGTAAATGGGCCGACCATCGCATTTGCCCTGCTTTGCACGGCCGTTTATTTCTTTCGCGAATAGGGGCGACCGCACGGAGCTTGTCCCAGGCGGCAGCGCGAGTAAGCATCGCCGGGAGTGATCAACTCAAAGCGGACGATCAAGCTCATCGGCATCCTGCTCTTGGTCTTCGGGGTTGTCCCTTTGGCGTTGGCGGCAGCGAGAACCGGAGTTTCCGCTGCACTCGTGACGACGAGCACCGTGGGTTGGGCGCTTGGTTGCATCGCGGGAGGAATCGGCGTGGTCGGGCTCTCGTTGGATGATCCTCGTGCGGCGCCGCTCGTCCGCAGTGCGGCCATCGCGTTGGGCGTTCTCGTCGTGGCCGTGTTCTTATTTTCGATACGACTCGGCAGCGAACGGGTCCATTCCACGAGCCTTATGGCTGAGCCACGAGAAACCACGCCGGCGGCGGTGGCGTTGTTTTGCATCGGTTTCGCGCTGACCAGCATCGCTCTGGGCGGACTGTCCTTGCGTCGCCAACAGCCCGCCGGATCGACGCTCGCCGGGGCTTTGGGCGTGGCTGTCGCCGTCGTGGGAGCGGGATCGATCACACGATTTCTGGTCGACAGCCCCGATGTACGGGCGGACCTGCCGACGGTGGTGCTCGCGTTCGGCATTCTTCCTCTCCTCGGATTTGCGCTCTCGATGTCAGCCAAGGACCAACTCTCGCGGTCGGCGAATGCCGGGAATCGCCCGCGAGTCGATCATAAGCTGTCCATGGCGACTGGAACCGCTTTCGGCCTGCTGATCGTGTGTGGCTTGTTTGTATTCAGCGTGGAAGAACGCGAAGCCCGGGACTTCGAGCGATTCAACGAGATCGGTCGCGCCCGTGAGGCGCTGTACGCGATCGAGTCCACGTTGCACTCGCTCGAGCTGTCTGCGCGCAACGCATGGGAATCACGCCGCGACTTCGATTTCGTGACTTTCGACCGCCGCTGGAAATCGCTCGGGGGGAAATTGCATCAGCTGTCGGAGTGGAATGGGCCGGATCCGCAGAAGACGGCAGCGGCGCAGGTGATCAGTCAGGCGCAGGGACGTGCGAATCTGCTCAAACTCACGATCAATTCGTTGCGACCCGGCCGGGCGACGTACGGCGTGACCAGTGGAGCGGACGGGATCCCGCCGGTTTCGAGTGAGATGGGCGCTTCGATGGCGGCGTTTCAATCCGAGTTGCAACAGGAAGTGTCGCAGACCGAGAGCGCGAGCGCCGATCGGCGGCGCGACGCAATGATTGCGCTGATCGTTCTGGCGCTGGCGATTGCGGGACTCCTCGTGACCGTGCACGTGTTGTCGCAGCGCGATGCCCAAGGGAGGCTTCGCTCCGAGCTTTCTCTTCGGCGTCACAACGAAACGCTGAAAGGTTTCGCCCACACAGTGGCTCACGATCTGAGGGCTCCGTTGCGGGGTATTGCCGGCTACGCTGGCGAGCTCGAGATCCATGCCGCCCAAGTGAACGCTCGCGGCAAACACTGTATCACGCAGATCAGCACCGCCGCGCAGAATCTCGACCGATTGATCGGTGACACGCTCGAATACGCACAGCTCGACGCCGAGACCCCGAGAATGACGTTGATTCAGCTGCCCGCGCTGGTGACGTCGTTGCTCCAGCAACGCGCCGCGGCCATTCGCCAGCATGGTGCGTTGGTGGATACCCACTTCGAAATCGAGACGGTGACCAGCTGGGAACGGGGGGTCGTCCAAATCATCGGCAACCTCCTGGACAATGCCATCAAGTACAGCCGCTACGCCCAACCGCCGCGGCTTCGAATCGAAACGGCGCAGACGCCGCTCGCCTGGCGATTGATGATCTATGACAACGGGATCGGGTTCGACATGAAGTACCACGACCGAATCTTCGGTTTGTTTCAGCGATTGGTGACGCGCGACGAGTTCGAGGGCACAGGGGCGGGCCTCGCGATTGTCCGGAAGATCACTGATCGCCTTGGCGGCACCGTCTGCGCGGAAGCACGGCCGGGCGGCGGCGCAACTTTCCTGGTGGAGCTGCCGAAGGTTTCGAATACCGAGCTCGGCTGAGCTGAGGGATTGCAGTCCTTTCGCACTCACCGAAACTCGGCCCATGCCTCAAGTCCTCCACGTGCTGTATGCCGAGGACAACCCCATCGACGCAGACCTGACGCGGGCATATTTCGAACGGAACGCACCTGATTTCGCGATCCAGATTGTTCACCGCGCGGAGAAGTTCCTGGCCTTGGCGCGCACGGGAAACTACACGGCTTTGCTGCTGGACCAGCGACTTCCCGACATGGATGGGTTGGAGGTCATAAAGGTTCTTGCGCAGGAGAACATTGCCACGCCGCTCGTGCTCGTCACGGGAGTGGGTGACGGAGAACTGGCTTCGCAGGCACTTCGATTGGGCGCCGATGATTATCTGCCGAAACGCGCAGGCTATCTCGAAACGCTTCCGCAGTATCTTCGTGAGGTCATCGACCGGCGTCGCCGACTCGAAGGACCGCTCAAATCACGAGTGCGACCGCGGCACGTTTTGCTCGTCGAGGACAAACCGGCCGAAGTCAGGTTGATGGTCGAGCACCTTTCGACCAGCGCTCCGCACCTAACGCTGGAAGTAGTCACGTCGCAGTCGAAGGCGCTCGACCAACTCGCCTCCACTCGAGAGTTCGACTTGGTGATCACGGATCATCGTCCGCCTGAACTCAGCGGCTTCGAGCTGATGTCCGAGTCGCGGCGACGTGGTTTGCGGACTCCATTCATCCTGATCGCCACTGCGGTGAACGAAGAGACGGTCGTCGCCGCGTTTAAACTGGGTGCCAGTGATTACGTGGTGAAAAGCGAACGGCATTACGCGGAGCTCGCGCTGCGGGTCGATCTGGCGATCGATCGCCATGAGCTCACGCTCGCGAATGAGCGCGCGGCTGAGGAGTTGCGCGTACGCCAATACACCCTGGCCGCACTCCGTCAGAGCGATCGCCAGTTGAATCTCGCCCTCGAAGCCGGCCGCATCGGGTTATGGTCCTGGCATGTGGGTACGCGCCATACGCATTTCTCGAGCCGGTGGAAGGCGCAGATTGGTTATGGCGATGACGAGATTCGTAACGAGGCCGCGGAATGGGAATCACGCTGTCATGTGGAGGACCTCGCCAAGTTGCGTGCGATGATGACCAGCTATCTCGCTGCGCCGTGGCCCGACTACACCGTCGAATATCGGATGCGGCATAAGGACGGCACGTGGCGCTGGTTCATGCTGCACGCGGACCTGGAGGTGGACGACGAAGGCAAAGCGGTGCGGATGCTCGGTTCGCAGATCGATATTTCGGCGCTGAAGCAGCAGCAGGCTGAACTGGCGAGTGCATCGGCACGTCTGCAGCAGTTGTCCCGCAGGCTATTGGAGGTTCAGGAACAGGAACGGCGACACCTTGCGCGCGAGCTGCACGACGAGATTGGGCAGGTGCTGACGGTCGCAAAAATCCATCTTCAATCGGTTTCGTGGGTTCCTGATTCGACTGAGCTGCTCAAACGCATGCAGGAGCCAATCCACCTTCTTGACCGACTGCTCGCTCAAGTTCGGTCGCTGTCATTGGACCTCCGCCCTCCTCTGTTGGACGATCTTGGACTGGTCGCGGCGTTGAACTGGTTGTTGCAACAGCCGTTTGCGCGGGCGGCGACGCCGCGCGTTCACTTCGTCCCGCCGCCTTTCTTCCAACGCTTCGATCCGACGATCGAGACCGCGTGCTTTCGGATCGCGCAGGAAGCCATCACAAATGCGCTGCGTCATGCACAGGCGGAAAGCGTTGACCTCTCGCTCTCGCTGCAAGGCGACACGCTGCAATTGGCGGTCATCGACGACGGCGTGGGATTTGACGCGGCGGCAGCGCGCGTCCGGGCCGAAGGCGGCGGCAGTATCGGTTTGTTGGGTATGAACGAGCGGGCTTCGCTCGCGGGTGGAGCGCTGACTTTGTTGTCGGCTCCGGGACGCGGGACCCGCATTGAAGCCATTTTTCCGCTGTCCAACCGACCGTCTTCCCAATAATCTGCGGCTGTGTCAGGCCCTTTGACTCTCATTCTGGCAGACGATCACGCGTTGGTCCGCGCCGGCATCCGTACTCTACTCGAGAAGCTGGAAGGAATTAAGATTCTTGGTGAAGCCGGCGATGGTCGTGCGACGCTGGCACTGGTTGAGCAACATCAGCCCAACGTCGTGATCATGGACATTTCGATGCCGGGTTTGAACGGGCTGGATACGACGGCTCGAATCGTGCGCGAGAAACCGAAAACGAAGGTCTTGATTCTGTCGATGCACACCGGAGAGGACTACGTGCTTCAGGCGCTTCGGGCAGGAGCGACGGGCTACTTGCTCAAAGACGCGGCGACCGTGGAACTCGGAGTGGCGTTGGCAGCCGTGCGCCGCGGGGAAACTTATCTCAGCCCGACCATTTCCAAAGAGGTGCTCGCCCGTCATCGGCAACAGTCGATGGATCCGAAGGCCGACAGCGTGAAGGTCCTGACACCCCGGATGCGCGAGATCGTCCAATTGATCGCGGAAGGACGAAGCACGAAGGAAATCGCGTTCCTGTTGAATCTGAGTGTGAAGACCATCGAGACGCATCGCATGCACTTGATGGCGCGCCTGGATCTCCACGACGTGGCGGGCGTCGTACGCTATGCTTTGCGGACCGGCCTGATTTCCGCGGATCGATAATTTTCTGTTCGTTTGCTCGACGGCGTTCGGGTTGGTGCTTCTGCTCGGGGCTCGATTCTTATGCCTGCCGTTCCCGGTCTTCGCAGTTCTTACGCTCGTGTCGGTCGAATTGTTTATTTCGGTCGGATGCTCGATAAAATCCGCCTCCATGTCGCCGGAGCTCTGCCGGCTGACTACCAGGCGAATCTCGGCATCGGCTTCGACGGACGGTGCTGCACGTTTTTGCGCGTGAGCTACCCCGATGTCGTTACCCGGGTGAAGCAAGGCGGCACAGACGCCGAAATTCTATCATGGTGTGAGCTGCGCGGCGGTGTGCGCACCGACGACGACTGCAACATGTGGAGCCGTTTCATGATGAAGATCGGCTGGCGAGATGATCGGAGCGCGGTTCTCAAGCAGCGTATCCTAGAGTATGGATTGGGCGGCAAAGGCATCGAGACGTTCTTCGATCTCAATGAGATCGACGAGGAGCGTGACCCCGTCGGTACGGCGGCTTGGCTTTCTTAGTTTTAGCCGTGGTCATTCTCCTCATGGGTGTAGCGGGTAGCGGGA
This sequence comes from Opitutus sp., assembly GCA_039930205.1. Classification (GTDB taxonomy): domain Bacteria; phylum Verrucomicrobiota; class Verrucomicrobiia; order Opitutales; family Opitutaceae; genus Opitutus. The sequence goes on from JBDSPT010000165.1 coordinate 6,698, forward strand.
AAACGACGGTTGGCCAGCTGCTCGCCCAGGAGCTCGGCTGGGTATTTTTGGACGCCGATGACGTTCACCCTCCGGCTAATATCGCGAAGATGGCGGCCGGTCAGCCTCTCACGGATGCGGATCGTGCTCCATGGTTGGCGGCCCTGCGGGACCGGATCGAGAATCATCTCAGTCGAAATGAAGACGCGGTGGTGACCTGCTCTGCGCTCAAGGCGCGATATCGGGACGTGATTGTTGTCGATTCAAACCGTGTGAAAGTTGTGCACCTGACGGGAACGCCCGAACTGCTTCGTTCACGCATCGGTCACCGCGTGGGTCATTTCATGTCGCCAGCGATGCTCGACAGCCAGCTCGCTGCACTGGAAGCGCCGTCGGATGCGCTGACTTTGGACGTAATCTGTTCACCGGCCGAACTCGTGCTCGATATTCGGCGGGTTTTCCATCTTTGATTAATCGATCCCCGTCCAGGGATCGGCTTCTCGTCTCCAGCTCAACAACTCCGGTTCTTCGCCGTCCATGTCTCCTTTGACTCTGCGCGCCTGCTCATGAGCAGCGTGTTCGTTCGCCGTGCACGCGGGATCGCGGGCATCATCGGTTTGCTGCTACTTCTAGCAGCGGTCGCGGTCTTTTGGTTTTATCGCCAGCTGCACGCCAGTCTTCCTCAACTCGAGGGTACGCTTAACCTGGCCGGTCTGAGTGCCCCCGTCACCGTGCTCCGCGACGGGTTGGGCGTTCCGACCATTCGCGGTGGCACCCGAAGCGACGTGGCTCGGGCGCTCGGCTTTCTTCATGCGCAGGACCGATTTTTTCAAATGGATCTACTGCGAAGGCGCGCGGCCGGCGAATTGGCCGAGTTGTTCGGGAAAGTGGCGCTCCCACTCGACCGCGCGACCAAGCCACATCGTTTCCGCACTTTGGCCCAGCAGGTCGTGGTGAATCTTCCAGCGCAAGACCGCGAGCTCCTGGAAGCCTATGCCGCGGGCGTGAATGCCGGAGTCAACGCACTGGGACAAAAGCCGTTCGAGTACCTTCTGGTTCGCGCCAAACCGACGGAATGGAAGCCCGAAGACAGCGCGCTCATCGTTTATGCGATGACGCTCGAGCTCCAGGATTCGACCGGCAGCTATGAGCTTTCGCTGACCACGCTGAGAGATCGCCTGGGCCCGCAAGCCGTCAGTTTCTTTGCTCCGCTCATCACGCCGCAGGACTCGGCGATCGATCGTTCAACGGCACCGTACGCGGAACTTCCCGGACCTCGGCTGATCAACCTGCGCGAACAGAAATCCAACGCGTCCGCCGCGGCGACGGGTCCACGCCTGCGCGATTCGTTCGGGGAGGCGGAGGCCGAAATGCAGCCTGGCAGCAACAGCTTCGCGCTTGCCGGCTCGCACACCGCGACGGGTGCCGGGCTGCTCGCGAACGATCCGCACCTCAATCTCAGCGTGCCCAACATTTGGTATCGCGCCGTGCTCGAATGGCCGGGGACCGGGTCGGATGCGGCCGTGCCGCATCGCGTAGTCGGCGTATCGTTGCCGGGACTACCCTTCATCGTACTGGGCAGCAATGGTCACGTCGCGTGGGGACTGACGGATGCTTACGCCGACACGAATGACCTGGTGGCCGTCGATGTCAGCGCCGCCGCCGGTACGAGGTACCGCGTCCCGGGCACGACGGAGTTGGCGGAGATTGAGATTCGTCACGACACGATCGCGATTAAAGGCGGAGCGATTGAATCGGTTGATACGCCATGGACGATCTGGGGCCCGATCGTCGGACGCGATGATCGCAACCGACCGCTCGCCCATCACTGGATCGCTCACGACCCCACTGCCACGGATCTCAACTTCATGCGACTCGAAGCTGCATCCAATGTTGCGGAGGCTCTCTCACTTGCCCAGCGATCGGGGATACCGGCGCATAACTTCGTGGTCGTTGATCGCGGGGGTGACATCGGCTGGACCATTGCAGGTAAGTTTCCCAAGCGCGTGGGTTTTGACGGCCGGCTGCCGGTTTCCTGGACGTTCGGTGATCGTCGCTGGGACGGATTTGTTTCCCCTGAGCAGGTCCCGCTGGTTTCGACCGCGACGGTGATCGGTGCGAACGCAAACGTCGGGTCGCTGGGTGACCCGTCGATGAAAGGAAGACTCTGGACCGCGAACAATCGGGTGGTCGGTGGGCAGGGTTTGGCGCTGTTAGGCGATGGCGGATACGCACCGCCGGCGCGGGCGAATCAAATTCGTGATCAACTCGCGACCCTGGAGCGCGCCACTCCGGCAGACTTGTTGAAGATCCAGCTCGACGATCGCGCGCTGTTCCTGGAGCGATGGCGAACCCTGCTGCTGACGGTTTTGACGCCGGAGGTCGTCGGAAAAGAGAGTTCGAGAGCGGAGCTTCGGCGTCTCGTCGAGACGTGGGAAGGCCATGCGAGTGTCGACTCCGTCAGTTATCGCCTTGTACGGACGTTTCGTAGCGTGACGTCAGATCTCGCGCTGGCTCCGATCTTCGCGCCCTGCGTCGATGCGATGCCGGCCTTCGACTGGCGCAAGTTCAACTTTGAACCGGCGCTGTGGGCGCTGTTGGACCAGAAGCCGATTCACTTGCTGGATCCGAAGTACGCGAGTTGGGAGGACTTGTTGGTTGATGCGGCCGACCGGGTGGTGACGAATATCCAGCAGGCAGGCAGATCCCTCGATCAAGCGACTTGGGGATCGATGAACACGGCCCGAATCAATCATCCGATGGGTAACTCGTTGCCGCTGGGTCTCGGAAAGTGGCTGAACTTTCCGCGTGATCCGCTCGCGGGAGACATCCAGATGCCGCGCATCCAAGGTCCGGCGTTCGGCGCGAGCATGCGTCTCGTCGTTTCTCCCGGCCACGAGGAGGAAGCGCTCTTCGAGATGCCCGGTGGCCAAAGCGGCCATCCCCTATCAACGTTTTATCGGGCAGGTCACGCTGCCTGGGTTAAGGGAGAGCCCGCGCCGTTGCTGCCGGGCGAGACGAAACACACTCTGCGCTTTACTCCCTGACCACAGGTCGTCGCCTATTGAAGGTCTTCTCTGCCGCTTCCATGGTTCATATTCTCAACCACCCACTGGCGTCGCACATCATCGCACATCTGCGTGACAAGAGCACGAAGCCAGCGACCTTTCGGACCCTCTGTTATCAAATCAGTCTGTTGCTGGCGATTGAAGCCACTCGCGATCTGGAGACGGAGGATAAACGAATCGAAACTCCACTCGAGCCCGTGGTCGCAAAAATCCTTTCCCAGCCGCCGCTGATGGTCGTCCCGATCCTCCGTGCGGGATTGGGCATGGTTCAACCGTTCCTGGATGTATTTCCAGATGTGAGCGTCGGCTACATCGGA
>JBDSPT010000166.1:0-5726 GCA_039930205.1 Opitutus sp.
CGCGATATCCCTCCTCCCACCAGTCGACCCTTCTCAGCTCCGTTCCCGATTCCCTGATTTCCACATTAGAGCCTTTTAAGCAAAACGGTAGCCGAGTTCCTGTCATTGCGAGAAGCGCAGCGACGAAGCAATCCAGCTGGATCGCCACGGCGCGCTTCGCGCACCTCGCGATGACAAGGAGGCGGCGTCCGGCTACAGTTTAAGTTAAACCGCTCCAAACTGCAGTGTCCCCGCCTTTGTCCCCTTCTCACCTATGAGCACTGACTCTTCCCGCTTCCCCACCGCCCACACACCCCTCGTCACAAGCATGCGCGTCGTTCCGGTCGCCGGCCGCGACGAAATGCTGCTGAATCTCAGCGGGGCTCACGGACCTTTTTTCACGCGCAATGTCGTCATCCTGGAAGACAACTCCGGCCACACCGGCGTGGGCGAAGTTCCCGGCGGTGAACGCATCCGCCAGACACTGGAAGACTCGAGATCGCTCGTGGTGGGTCAGCCCGTTGGAACGTATCGGGCCATCATGGACGAGGTGCGAACGCACTTCGGTGATCGCGATGCGGGCGGACGTGGACAACAGACATTCGACCTGCGCATCACGATTCATGCGCTTACGGCGATCGAGGCCGCGCTGCTTGATCTCCTCGGCCAGCATGTGGGAAAGCCGGTGGCCGATCTGCTCGGAGCGGGGCGTCAGCGCGAGTCAGTTGAGGTGCTTGGGTACCTCTTCTACGTGGGAGATCGCAGAAAAACCAATCTGCCGTATGAATCGGCGCCGGACGAGAAAGACGACTGGCTGCGGTTGCGCCACGAGGAAGCTCTGACCCCGGCCGCAATCGTACGACTCGCCGAGTCCGCGCACGCGCGCTACGGGTTCAATGATTTCAAATTGAAGGGCGGTGTCTGCTCCGGCGGGGACGAGATGGAAGCAACGACAGCACTCGCAACCCGATTCCCGAAGGCGCGGATCACGCTCGATCCCAATGGCGCCTGGTCGCTCGATGAGGCGATCCGCTTGTGTAAAGGTCAGGGTCACGTGCTCGCCTATGCCGAAGATCCGTGCGGCGCAGAGAAGGGATTTTCAGGCCGAGAAATCATGGCCGAATTCCGCGCGGCGACCGGATTGCCGACCGCCACCAACATGATCGCGACGGACTGGCGCGAGCTGGGTCACGCGTTGAAACTGGAGGCCGTTGATATTCCCCTGGCGGATCCGCATTTCTGGACGATGCAGGGATCGGTGAAGGTCGCCGAGGTCTGCCGCGATCACGGATTGATGTGGGGATCGCACTCAAACAACCATTTCGACATTTCGCTGGCGATGTTCACCCACGTCGCAGCGGCCGCCCCGGGGCGTACGACTGCGATCGATACCCATTGGATCTGGCAGGACGGACAACGTCTCACCAAGGAGCCTTTCATCATTCGCGAAGGCCGGCTCGCCATCCCTGACCGCCCAGGATTGGGCATCGAGATCGACCTCGATCAGCTCGCGCAGGCCCACGAACTGTATCGCAAACACGGACTCGGCGCACGCGACGACTCCGTCGCGATGCAGTTCCTCATCCCGAGCTGGAAGTTCGATCCGAAGCGACCGTGCCTCGTGCGATAGCACCCGCGGCGGAAAACTTCAGCGTTCTCCCAGCGCCGCAGGCCCGCAGCGTTTACCACCCGAGTCCCGGCATATTTTGGAGTTTCAGAATAACAGGATTCTGAGGATTCATCAGCGTAAACCAGCCAAACCTCCCGGCACCGGGTCCGCGTCTCAAAATGACGGGCATTTCAGGCGTCATTTCCGTGGGCCATCCGGTCGCCAAGGCAATCTCCGCTATCGCATCTCCGCCGGGGCGGCGACTGCACCCGACCACTCCGCTCCGCTCACGTCTTTCGCCTCCCACCCACGATCGAAATCCGCTCCGCTGATCCGCCAGTGATGCGCACTGATTTGAACCGGGCCGCGGACTCGCTCGTGGAAGCGGACTGGCACCAGCATTCGGCCGACCTGCTTGTACTCGAGAAACGTGGTGTCCACGTGCGCGCCTTTTGTGGTCTCAAATCCGTTGAGCGTCAGATGCACGCGAAACAGCCGGTGGGTGGTCGGATCAATCCAGATCACCACATCGTCCTCCGACGAAAAGCCAAAGCCGGGCCGCAGTGTGGTCAGCAGTCGTTGATAGTTCACCCCGTTTTCCGATTCATCCGGGAGGCGAACAAACGTCGCGTGGCGCTGGTGCAGAAATGAGGGCCCGAAGTGAAAGAGCTGAAACGCATCGGCGGTCATCGCGGCCGCCTGCTTCTTTGATTCATCCGAGGTGCGGATCCCGTTATAAAAGACCTCAACATAACCCGGCGTCCGCACGACTTTTTTTGTACCTGCCGGACCTTGCCACAGCTCGGCGTAAAGCTGCTGGCTCGGCAGGAACCGTTCCTGCGCCGAAATACGATAGGCCGAATCCGTCACCACAGGCTGGATGCGTTGGATGAGCGTGCCCCACTCCCCTTCCATCGATAGATTCACGTCTTTGGCGAACCCGGCAACATCTCCTCCGTGAGCGGCCAGGCACTGGTCGAAGATCGCCTGCGCTGCCGCCTGCTCCTGGCCCGAGGCGGCGTGAGTCGCGCGGGGAAAAGAGGTCGAGCACCCCGTCAAACTCGCACCGAGAGCGACGACAATTCCCCCAACGCAGAGTCTCGCACACCACTGAGCCACGTGAAATCGGGAAAGCATGGAACGACGATGTACGCAGTCTGCCGCTTCGCAACTTGCGGACCACGTCGGAGACCACGGTTATGCACTGCACTGGCCGATGCCGTGCGCATGCGTAGGGTTCGAGCATGCTCGCATTCTCCGCATCTTCTCTCCGCGCCCGGCTTCCGTTCACGTGGTTGGTATTCGGACTCGTCGCGTTCGTGATGAATCACGCAGCCTTTGGCAAGGACACCATCCCGCCGCTCACCTCTGCCGGTCAGGTCATCGTGTTAAGACATGCGAACGCGCCGGGAGTCGGGGATCCCGCAGACATGACGTTGGACGACTGCACCTCGCAGCGAAATCTCGACGACCGCGGTCGCACGCAGGCGAAACATCTCGGCGACCGCCTGCGGGCCGCAGGTTTGAAGGACCTAGCCGTGTATACCAGCCAGTGGTGTCGGTGTCGTGACACGGCACGTCTCCTGGCGATCGGTGAGGTCAAAGACCTGCCCGCGCTCAACTCGTTCTTCGCGCGTCCAGAGCAGCGAACGGAACGCACGCAAGCACTGCGCGTCTTCCTCGATCAACTCCCGCGCAACGCCGCGCCCTTGATCCTTGTCACCCATCAAGTAAATATCACCGCTCTCACCGGATTCTTTCCTTCTTCCGGCGAAGGCGTGGTGTTGCGGCTGCGGGAAAATGGCGGCTTCGAGCGAGTGGGCGAAATCGCCGCGACCGAATAGAGTTAATTCAGCAATCGTGTAGCCGCGCCGGAGGGCGTGGACGGCCACGTCCCTGAGCCCCAAAATCCACGCTCTCACGAGCGTGACCACATCGATTCGCTGACGATAACGACGTGCTCCCAAGGGGCCCATGCTCCTTTCCCTGATCAATGATCTGCTGCTAGCAAATGGCTTGTGATCGAAGGGAGCGAGGAGCCGTATCAAAAAATCCCCGGTAGGAGCTTCCGGCTCCTCCCCATATCCGCAACGCAAGGCTCAGGAGTTCCCACCATGCCTACCGTGAAATTGACCGCGGCCAGTTTTCTGGACCTCGGCATTGTCGCAGCGCCCGTCGCTGCTCGTGAGTTCGATGACAGCACTGAACTTATACCCGTCGCGGCGATTTCGCCTGGCGAGAGCTCAGCCTTCCTCATGGCTTCGGCTAAAAACGTGTCGATCAGTGGTGCTGGCCGCGCGCTCGGTCCACTCGCGAAGTTGATCCTCGCCGCTCGAAATCCAGCTCAACTCGCCGCCACCCTGATCAAGGCACGCTACGATGTGCTCGGCGGCGGCCGCGGTTTCCTCGGCACAGCCCAGAATGCCGTCACCCCGTGTCCGGACGGAATCGGTTTCTTTCAACACTTCGCGGGGGGATCCATCTACTGGAGTCCCGCGTCGGGTGCTCACGAGGTCCACGGGGCCATTCGCGCAAAGTGGTCCGCGCTCGGTTGGGAACGGAGCGCCCTCGGGTACCCGACCACGGATGAAACGCCCGGCCGCGACGTGCGACACGAGGGCCGCTTTAATCACTTCACGGGAGGCTCGATTCTCTGGCATCCCACCATCGGCGCCTTCGAGGTTCACGGCGCAATTCGCCAGAAATATCTGGAGCTTGGCGGCGAGGTTTCGTTCCTCGGCTACCCGACCACGGACGAGACGACGTGCCCCGACCGGATTGGCCGTTTCAATCATTTCCAAGCCGGCTCGATCTATTGGACTCCGGGAACCGCGGCGCACGAAGCCCACGGGTTGATCCGGCAGAAATGGGCTCAACTCGGATGGGAGCAAAACGCCGCGCTCGGCTATCCGATCACCGATGAACTCATCCCCAGTCGAACCATGGGTTCCGTTCGCGTCCCGCCCATTCGCCGGCCGATCGACAATCTCGGTCTCGACGTGTTGCGCGTACCGGACGAGCAACCTTCACCCACGGTGGTGACCGTTCCTGCCGGCAGCATTCTCACCCAGCCGGGCCGGTCATTCTCCGGGATCCGTCTCGTATCCATCACGCCGACACCGCAGCCAGTCACCGCCGTCGCGACGCCACGCTCAATCGCGATCGCCGCTGCATCGACCACCACGGTGGCAGCCACCCGCCCGTTTCCCGTGGGAGGACTAACGGTTGCGCCGCCGATCGCACGCGAGAAACACACCGGTGAAAGCAAGGACCGCTTCGGCGACTTCGAGAGCGGAGTGGTGTTCTGGCGTCGCGGCGCACCCGAGGCTCAGGTTCTAAACCCCACCGGCAAAGCGACCGACGGCACAAAGCTCACGTGGACGGCCGCCGAGATCGCCGCGCTGGCCACTCCTTCCATTCGCGCTGCGTTGACCGGCGTCGGCGGCGCCACCGTCGCGGGCATCACGTTTGCGAGTACGGCTGGTTACTCGTTCGACGGGGCCGGCGTCCATAATCGCACGCATCGCCTCAACGTGATGCTTCAGGGAATGCGCATGATGGGATTCATTCCGATTCCTGCATTCGCCACCGTCGAGATTCGCGTGGAGGTGAGCTTCGATCCCGTGGATCGCGAGATCGTCGGTTACCTGACGCGCTGGTCGCTCATTGCCAGCCAGGGCAACTTCATCGGTGGCGGCCCGCTTCCCCGCGATCTCGCTCAGCACCTTGATCCCGCGCTCTGGCGCCAGTTCAGTACCACAAAGATCCCGGCGGATGCGTCGGATCTCCTCGCCGTTCTCTCGGTGAAAACCCAGTCCGACGGCAACGTCGCCGTCTATCTCGAACCCTGATCGGTTCCCGACCGTCCCCGCCTTCAATCGTTTCACTTTTACTCCTGGAGCATCCCATGCCCACCAATCCTGTTCGTTCGATTAGCGCCACGCGTGCCGCTTCCGCGACCGCCTCATCCAGTCGTCTCGCTGCCACCATCGATCAGATCAACCTCGGCAATACGAGCATCGCGGCGACGCAGCTCAAGACGATGAACGCCTCGCCGGCCGAATTCGCCACCGCCTTCCGACGTCTCGCACCGAGAGATTCGGAAAAGGCCCGCAACCTCGTCCTCGCCTTTGACGAA
>JBDSPT010000167.1:0-4567 GCA_039930205.1 Opitutus sp.
ATTGACCGCGTTCATGTAGACCGTCCGGCAGTTGAGTCGGTGATCCAGGACGTTTTCTGCCAGTCCGGCGTGCTGGGTGATCCCGTACGTGACGGTCAGCCACGTTCCGTAGATATTCACGAGTCCCACGTACATCAGTGGCAGGATGCTTCGCGTGGCGATCGCGAGACCGATCACCACTGCGTAGATGGCCAGATGAAGACGGGCCGTTCGATAGATCTTATGAAATTCGCTCTCGGGGATGTAGGTTTTTTCGTCCGGCAGGATGCGGCCAAACGCGTGCGTGAAGATCTGGCGGAAATACTTAGGATAGATCGGTAGTGCGAAAAAATTCAGGACGATCGCTCGCAGGTTCGGGGGGCGCGGGACCGCGATCTCCGGGTCTCGACCCACGATGATCGTATCGCTGTGGTGGCGCGTATGGCTCCACCGCCAGACGATCGATTCGCGCATGATCATGAACGAAGCGACTTCGTAGAGCGCGTTGTTGAGCCAGTCGGTCTTGAAAGCGGTACCGTGACCTCCTTCATGCCAGCGCGAGTCCGAACCGCTCGCGTAGAGCACTCCATAAATCGCGAACGGAAGGATCGCCCACCACGATCCCCACAGAACGAAGCCCGCGTAACCGCTGGCGAAGATCAGTCCGAACCAGAGTAACGAATTTCCGAGCGCGGGTCCGTCACGGCGTTCGAGGAGCTGGCGCAGCGCGGCGCGCGGAACCGGGGTCTGGTACCAGTCGGCCTCGGCGAGACCTTTCTCGACCGCGGCGGTGGCATTCAGGCCGGTGAGACTGTAATCGAGGGTGGTCGGCGGCTTGGTCGAAACGTTCGTGGCAGGCTCGTGACTCATGACAAAGAAAGGGAGAGGTTAGCGCGTGGAGAACGCATAGATCGTGGTGCGTTTCTGCGGTCGGTCAGGATAGACCAGAATGTCGCCAAACTCCGGATGCATTGCGGCATCCGGGTAGCCCTGGCATTCGAGGCAGAGCGCCCGATGGGGCCCGTACCGTTCGCCGCATTTACCGGTCAACGTGCCATCCAGCATCGAGGCCGTGTACGTTTGCAGGACAAAGTCGTCAGTTGAGACTTCGAGCACGCGGCCGGTTTTCGGCGCAAACAGCCGGGCCGCCAGCGTGGGAAGGGCGGGCGCCGCAGTGGACGGCGCTCGCAGCGGATAGCAGGCACCGTGCGATTTGAACAGGCGCGGCATCGCCTCGGCGAGCCGCCGTGGCGTCCTAAAATCCGCGTGGTCCTGGTCAACCGGGACGCGGCGCCCCGTCAATGTGAAGGAATCATCCGTCGGCACGCACTCGTCCGCGAAAACCTCCAGGTCGTGATTCGCGATGGTGGAACTGATTTCTCCCTCGAGGTTGAAGTAGGAGTGGTGGGCCAGGCAGAGCGGCGTGGTCTGATCGGTCGTGGCCGTGCTCTCGACGATGAAGGCGTTGGTCGGAGTGAGGGTATAGGTGATGGTGATGTCCAAGGTTCCCGGATATTCCTCCTCCCCATCGGGGCTGCGGTAGGAGAGCCGAAGCGCGGCGCTGCCGTCAGGCTGGGCGAAGGGCTCTGCGCGCCAGACTCGTTTATCCAGCCCTACCTTACCGCCGTGAAGGTGATTCTGCCCATCGTTGAGGTGAAGTTGGTAAGTTTGTCCGGACACGGCGAGCTCGCCGGCGGTGACACGGCCCGCGATGCGTCCGGTAATCGCACCAAAGTAGGGGTGACCGGCGAGATAGGGCTCGAGTGAGTCAAACCCGAGGACGACGTCATCGATGCGTGAATAGGCGTCCGGCACGCTGAGAGAGCGGACGATTCCACCGTAGGTCAGCACATCGATCGTGGCGCCGGATGCATTCCGAAGCGTCCAGCATTCGACGGTTTGGCCGCTGCCATGGTGGCCGAAAGGACGGCAGGTCGGAACGTACAACATCGGGGTGAGGAGAAGATAGAATAGGGGCCGTGTTTTGTCTTCTCGCGGTTTGGCAAAATGTTCTCACTTTTTGCGCAATGGTTCAGCTGGGTGATTTAACAAGGGATCGCACGATGGCTGGCCTCTCCCAAACCAGGTTGCCGATGAAGAAAGCGATTTGTCACCCCCATGCTCGTTGATCTTAAACTTGCGCCTTCCTACGACGGATTTCTTTACCTCGCGGAATCTGTGCGGAATCCGCCGACGTTGAAAGCTCACCATCACGTCGAGCTCGAGCTCAACCTCGTCGTTCGCGGTGCAATCAGTTATGTCGTCGGTGGGCAACGGTTCACGTTTGAGCGACGCACGCTGCTCTGGCTGTTCCCCGCGCAGGAACATCAGCTGATTGATCGGACACCCGATGCGCAGGCCTATGTGGCGGTGTTCAAGCCTTCGTTCATTGGGCGTTCCTGCCGGAGCGAGTTGTATGCGGATTTGCGGCGCAAGACGACCGACACGGATGGCGTCCTGCATACGACGCTTTCGCTGGAGATGTTCGACCTGGTGCGGAGAACGATGGACGGCTTGATGGTGGGTGCGCCGGATCCCGACGTGTTGAATCGAGAGGCGGGATACGGATCGAACGGCGCGTTTCGTTACGAACACCGCGATCCGGATGGCTTGAATGCGGGGCTGCACCATCTGTTGCTGCTGTGTTGGCGGGAGCAGCGAATGAGTGGCGAACAGGGCAGCGCGGTGCCGCTTCATCCTTCGGTGCGGAAGGCGCTTGATCTGTTGAGCGTGAGTGACGAAACGCTGAACCTTGGTCAGCTCGCACGGCGTTGTGGGACGAGTGCCGAGCACCTCAGCCGGCTGTTTGGCCTCCAGGTCGGCGTATCCATGGTGCAATACCGGAACTCGGTGCGGCTCGGACGATTTCTGGAGTTACAGCGTCGGCACGCGGACCGGACCATGTCGGAGAATGTCTTCGCCGCAGGATTCGGCAGCTATGCGCAATTCCACCGCGTGTTCGCGCGGGCGTACGGCAGTGGTCCGCGCGAATCTTTAAGGATGGCGTAGGGCGGAATCTTTGACCCGCTGCTCCCAACGACGGGAGAAGAACAGCGGTCGGAGACCACGCGCTACGGCTAGTATCCGAGGGTATCGCGCACAAAAACCCGGCTTTGTTTGAAGCTATCGCGGAGGGGCCGCGTGGGTTTGAAGTCTTTTTCGTGCGCCAGTTCGATGTTCGCGTTCCCCTCGAAATTCACCTCGTGCAACGCGGCCGCGATCGCCTTGAAATCAGTGTCTCCTTCACCAAAGGCTTCGGACCAGCGCCCGTCTTTGTATTGGTCGCGCAAATGGAGAAACACGATCTGGCGGCCGTAGGTGCGGATAAACGTGGCGGGATCCACGCCTCCGCGGATCAGCCAGTTCAAGTCCGGCCCCAGCTTCACCTCGGGCATGCGCGCCAGCGTTCCCTTCAGGTCGTGCAGATTGTTTTCCACCTCGTAGGTGTGGTTGTGCAGGTTCAACACGACTTTGTTCGCCTCGCAGATCTTCGTGATTTGGCGGAGGCAGTCGACCTGGGCGTCGAGTTGTTCCGGCGTCTTCAGCTTCTTCGCGTCGGCGCCGCGGAGCTGGCCCACCGAGGTCCCAAGGGTGCGACCTCCCAATTGCGCAAGGCGGGTGATCACAAGTTCTGCGTTCTCGAGCACCAACGAATGTTGGGCCCGGTCGAACATGGCGCCGTTGAATGATGTGCCCAGAATGGGTAGCGAATACTGGCGAGAAAGGTTGCCAATGCGCTCCACTGCGTCGTCCGGCTTCAACGCGACGTGCATGAGTTCAAGTCCATCGACGCCAGCGTAGCTGAGATCGGAAAAGATCTGGGGCAGCACCGGCGTGTAATCGTAGTTCGGCTGCGTCGCGGCGTAGACCCAGGCGTGGGCGCCGACGATGACTTTCCGTTTTGTATCCGGCACCGGGGAAGCGCTGCTCGCGCGGGTCAGGCTCGCGCCGGCGAGAGCGACGGCAAGGCTGGTAACGAAGGAGCGACGCGAAATGCAGGCCGCAGACTGGGGAGGAATAGCTGCTGAGTTCATGAGATTCGTAGTTTAGTGCACGATTGAGCGCACCGTGCCGGGACGCACGGGCTGCCCCGTTTCTGCGCTCGCGACGGCCGCGAAGCACAAGGCGAGGCTGTCGAGATTCCGACGCGCGCCGTGTGTGGGTTCGCGTTGACCTTCGATCGCGCAGAGCAGTTCAGTCATCGCGCCTTGAAAGCCGCTCGTGAACCAGGAGCCCGCCAGTGGCACGCTGGCCTGTCCCGCCGAACTATGCAGGACGAGTTTCTGATCCGACAGACTCGGGCCCGCGCTGCGCAGCGTGCCGAGCGAGCCGCAAATCACCGTGCGGTCTTCCTGGCCATGCTGGACGTGACCGTTGAAACTGATGCGGATTTGAGCTCCCGGATAGTCGATCATCGCATGGGCGAGAATCGGCGGCGTCATCTTCTGGAACGGAGAACGAACGGCGCTGGCCCACACCCGGTCGGCCGTGCGTCCGGGCATGAATTGCGCAGCCATATCGAACCAGTGAATACCGAAGTCGAAAAGGACAAGGTGGTGAACCTGGTCGAAGACCGTTCCCGCCGTCC
>JBDSPT010000168.1:0-9875 GCA_039930205.1 Opitutus sp.
GAAGTTTGCATCTGTGCCCGGGGCTCCCGCGTCACTTGTCGTGGTGCGCACCACGGCCCACGCCTGTCCGGCGGTGTATGCGGGATGTTGCGACATGACCGCGGCAATGGCGCCGGCCACGAGCGGCGCGCTGGCCGAAGTACCGTCGACGTAAACGCGCTGGCCGTCGAGCCAGGCGGTTTGTACGCCGTAACCTGGGGCTGTTACCTGAAGCTGCGGACCCGAATTGGAGAACGTGACTTGCTGTGAGCGAGCATCGATCGCGCCCACCGAAATGACGCGCGGATCCGCCGCTGGCCAGGTGAGCTGGGCCGCGTGATCATTGCCAGCGGCGGCGACGATCACGGTTCCACGGGCCGACGCGTAATCGATGGCCGCGTTCAGTGCGGCGTTGGTTGAGTAACCGCCGAGACTCAGGTTGATGATCGGCGCTCCGGCGTCGACGGCGGCGACAATCGCTTGAGCAACCGTGAAGATGTCACTGCGTCCTGTCGAATCCGTCACGCGAATACTCAAGACGGTCGCTTCAGGAGAAATCCCGGGCGCGTCGGCCGCGCTGCCGGCCGCAAGCGAGGCGACGGAGGTACCATGACCGTCGTCCGCCCCGTGTCCGGGCAAGGTGCCAAGTCCAATGTCGAGATAGTTAATTCGGCTTACGCCGAGGGTGGGATCCGGTGCAACACCCGTGTCGAGCACCGCGATGCGCACACCGCGTCCCCAAGTAACGTGGTCTTCAGGCACGCCAAGAAACGCGAGCGCGGTATTGCCAAAGGGAACTTCATTGAGGGCGGGACGAGACTCCGGCGGAGGTTTTCCAGGAACCCCGATGAACGTGTTGCCAGCAACCTGGGAGAAGTCGGCGGGATTTTCCCGCAAGTCCGCTTCCAGCGCCGCGAGCGAGTCGTAGCGAACGCGCACCGACCGTACGGCATCGAGCTGGCCCAGAACCGTGAGACCACGGTGTTGGGCGCGAGCGAGAAAGCGACGATACGCGTCGGGGTTGGTAAACGTCAGGACCGCTTCGTTCGGCCGAGCATCGGAACGCGTCAATGAACTCACCAGTCGCTCGTGGAGAACGCGCGTGGTGCCTTCCGGATCGTCCGGAACGGTGCTACCGACCGGAGCACCTGGATTCCACCCATCCGATTCGGCGCGGGCGACGGATTGCGACAATTCGCGATGCGCCATTGAGGGGGTGTTGGTGCGACGGACTCGCCGCGCAAGTTCGAAGCCGGTGAATACCACCAGCACAGCCAACAAAATCAAGAGCAGCGTAGAACGCCGTGGGGGCATGTGATCAAAGGAGGGGAAAGACGTTAAGCGCGATGCAGAGACGCGAGACAACGTGGAGAGTTTCGCGATCATGCAGATCGTGAAGCTGAGTCCAACCGGACCAATTCGATGCGAACGAGGCACCGGTCCGGGACCAAGGTCCGGCTAGGCGCGCTTTTTCATTTGCTCGATGCGCGGATTTTTCGGCGGCTCTTTCAGCAGGGCCAGTTCCATCCCCGCGAGCGAGTATTCAGGGTGGTGCGATAGACGTGTGGCCACGGCCATCTCGAAAAACTCAGCGGCACGCTTCTTGTCACTTTTCAGAAGGCATACCATTCCAGCGTAGTAGTAGGCTTCGCATTGTTGTTCTTTCACGGACTTCGTGCCGGCTGCCGCAGCTTGCTTCAAGAAGTCGGATTCAGGGGTGATCCCCATCAAGAACAGTCCGACTTTTTTCGGCCAGCTGTCAGGCCACTTCATTACGGAAGGGGATAAACCTGCCGATGTTTCATCCATTCCTTGTTTGCGCAGGATGAGAGCGAGGCGAAACCGGACGTAGTCAGCCGCTTGAGAATTGAGCCGGATACACTTGGTGTAGTCGGCAATTGCCCCGGTGAAATCACGTCGCCCGAACCGGGCGGTGCCTCTGTTGGCGTAGGCGTCGGCGTGTTGCGGGTTACGCGTGATCGTCCAGTCGAAATCTTTGATCGCGCTGAGGTAATCACCGGTCGCCATGCGCGCACCGCCGCGTAAGAAATACGCGTCGGCAAAGTTCGGATCGAGTTTGATCGTCTGAGTGAAGTCCGCGATGGCCGTCGAGTAATCTTGTAGGGCCGAACGTGCGATGCCGCGGTTCGCGTACGCGAGTGCGAATTTGGGGTCGAGGATGATGGCTCGGCTGTAATCTGAGATCGCTCGATCGAATATCTTCAACCCATGGAAGGCGCGGCCACGGTTGAAAACGTGGTCCGCGTTTTTCGGATCAAGCGTGATCGCTCGATCGTAGTCCGCCAGGGCGCCGGCGTTATCGCGGTTTTCCGATTTGGCGTTAGCGAGATCGGAGAACGCCGACGCGTCGTTGGGCTTCAGCTGGACAACGGCTGAGTAGTCGGCAACGGCCGCTGCGAAGTTCTTCCGATTCAGATTAAGCTGCGCGCGAGTCTGGAAGTTGAGCGGATTTGCCGGCTCAAGGGCGATCGCCGCGTCGAAGTCGGCGAGCGCGCCTGCAACGTCTGCCAGCGCCACTTTCACCTTCCCGCGCTGCAGGTACGTGGAGGGAGCTTTGGGATTAAGCGCGATGGCGCGATCGTAATCCGAAACCGCGGCAGGCAGTTCGCCTTTCTGGCCGCGGACGCTTGCGCGTTTGAGGTAGTGAGCGACTTCAGTCGGTTCGAGCTCGACCGCGCGATCGAGGTCTGCGAGGGCCGCATCGAGATCTCCTTTTGCGCGCTTCGCGAGAGATCGGGCGCTATACGCAAGCGCGCGTTTCGGTTCCAGGTTCACCACGTGGTCGAACGCATCGATGGCGGAGTCCCAATTGCCCGATTTGTAAGCTTCCGCGCCGCGACGATAGAATTCAGAGGCCGATTGGGCGTGGAGGGACGTCACGCAGGACAGGAACAAGCTGAAGGCGAGGAGTAGAAAGCCGGTGCGCCGCATTGCAGTAGAGTTGATCTCGCAGCCGGCACGAACGGAAGCCGAATGGAGCCGGGATTGGCACTCGAACAGGTTCGCCGCGTTGGCCGAACGTCGAGATCCAGCCGCCATCCCTCCCTTCCTCCTCTCCGCGAGACACGTCCCCGATCCCTCCCGTTCGCTGCCATCCCACAGGTGGGCCGATCGGCTAAGGAGATTGTGATGGAGTTGCGAAATGCGCCTCGGCACCTTTGTGCACACCTCTCTTACCATGGCCCACACCCCCCTTCTTCGTCAGCTTCGTCAGCTTATGTCGTCTGCCGCGGAGTCGGTGCACACCGGCGTGGCGGTCGAGCACGTCCTGGAACGTCAACCGGCGTCGAATCTCTCCCGTCGTCGCTTCCTGCAGCAGACTGCGATCACAGGCGCGGCAATCATCGGTGCGCCACTATTGCGGGCCGCCAAACCATCGGGGACGGATGCACGCGTGGTGGTGATTGGCGCAGGCCTGGCGGGTCTCACGTGCGCTTATCGTCTCAAACAGGCGGGGGTGGATGCCACCATTTATGAAGCCAATGCCCGTGTCGGCGGCCGCTGCTGGACTCGACGCGGTGATTTCGTCGAGGGGCAGATGGCTGAACATGGTGGCGAGCTGATTGATCAAGGCCACACGAGCATCCGCCAACTCGCGCAGGAACTGCGACTGCCGCTGGACAACCTGCTCTCGGCCGAGCCGAACGGAACGGAGCCGATCTACTCGTTCGACGGAAAGCGCTACACATACGCTGAGGCCACGCGTGACCTGAAAGCGATTTGGCAGAAGCTTCACCGCGATCTGTCCGAGGCGGGCTATCCGACACTCTACAATCTTTCCACGGCTCGCGGCCGACAGTTGGACAAGATGTCGATCATCGACTGGATCAACGAGACGGTTCCGGGTGGACGTGATTCGCGGTTGGGGCAGCTGCTCGAGGTTGCCTACACGATTGAGTATGGGGCCGAGTGCGAAAAGCAGAGCGCGCTCAGCTTGATCTACCTCCTCGGGTATAACAGCCCGGGCCAGTTCAGCGTTTTTGGAGCATCGAATGAGAAGTACCATGTGCGCGGCGGGAATGATCGCATTTCGGATACGCTGGCCTCAGTGCTTCAGTCGCAGATCGTGACGGGCGCGGCGCTCGTCGCGGCCCAACGGAACCCGGGCGGTCAATACACGCTCTCGATCAAACAAGGTGCAAGGACCACGACGGTCCAGGCCGACAAAGTCGTGTTCGCCCTGCCATTTTCGATTCTCAAACAATCGGTTTCGTTGAATCAGGCGGGATTCAGCGCGTTGAAGATGACAGCGATCAAAGAGCTCGCGATGGGCTCAAACTCCAAGCTCAACGTGCAATTTTCCCAGCGTCATTGGATTTCGTTGGGCTGCCCGGGCGACACGTATTCGGATACGGGTTACCAGGCGACATGGGAAGCGACGCGAGCGCAGCCGGGAACGGCGGGCATTCTCGTCGGTTACACCGGTGGTGCTTTGGCCGATGCCATCGGCACCGGTACGCCGGCGCAGCAAGCGGAGAAGTTCCTCAAGCAAATCGAACCGGTTCTGCCCAAGATCTCAGGCAAGTACAACGGGCGGGTCACGGTGGACTGCTGGAAAGACAATGCGTTCACGCGCGGCAGTTATTCTTACTGGCAGGTGGGACAATACACGAAGTTCGCCGGCATCGAAGGCGCACAAGAAGGCAACGCTCATTTCTGTGGCGAGCACACCTCGATTGATGCCCAAGGGTATCTCGAAGGCGCCGTTGAGTCGGGTGAGCGCGTAGCCGACGAGGTCACGGCGGATCTCGGAGTTTGAACGAACGAATCGTGTCGGATGTGAGGTTAGCCCGGGCGTGATTTAAACGGAAGCCGGACGCCCCTCGTTGTCATCGCGAGGAGCGCGAGGCGGGCGGTGGCGATCCCGCTGGATGGCTTCATCGCTACGCTTCTCGCGATGACAGGCCGGCGGCTACCGTTTTGTTCAAGATGCTCTAGATGTGAGGGGTGAGATGTCGGATGGAACTGATCGTCGCGTTCGCCAAGGGCAATAAGTTACCGGCTCCGGGGTCCGAACGGACACGGATCTTCAATCAGTCATTCGGCTTCGCGATAAGTGTTCACTTTTTCAGTACGGGCGCGGCACACTCAAAATATGAAAGCTCGTGAGAAACGATCCAAGCACGAGCGGCGACCATCGATGACGGCAGCCACGCCGGCGAAGTCGCGGTCAGCGATCTCGTTCGTCCCAGCGTCGGACCTCGCTGATTGGGCAAACAGGTGCTTGCGAAAGTTCAAGCTGCCAAAACGCGATGCGCGGCAGATCGCGACGAGCTTGGTCCAGACGAGTTTGTGGGGCGTTGATTCGCACGGGATCGCCCGGCTCGGTCACTACTTGTCGCGCATTGAGGCCGGTTCAATTGTGGCGCGGCCCAAGATTCGGGTGAAGCGTTCCGGTCCGTGCACGGCACAGATCGATGGCGGGCACGGCCATGGGATTGTGATTTGTCACCGTGCCATGGACGAGGCGATCGCTCTGGCAAAGAAGAATGGAATCGGAGCGGTGGGCGTGGCAAACTCAACGCATTGCGGCGCGGCCGCATTGTACGGTCGGCAGGCGGCTCGCGCAGGTTTGATCGGCATTGCTTTCACTCACTCCGATGCGTTCGTGGCGCCCCATGGCGGAACGAAGAAGTTTCTCGGCACGAATCCGATCTGCATCACCGTACCGACAGGAGATCCGGATCGTCCTCTCTGTTTGGATATGGCGACGAGTGCGGTGCCGTTCAACCGGATCATGAACTATCGCCGGGAAGGACGCCCACTTCAGCCGGGCTGGGCCCTCGACGGAGACGGGCAACCGACCTTGGACGCGGCGGCAGTCGGCTGTTTGCTCCCCCTGGCCGGACACAAAGGGTATGCCATGGCGTTCATGATCGATCTGCTCTGCGGACCGCTGAACGGGATGCCGTTTGGTCCACACATTCCGGAAATGTACCGGCGGCTCGATCAACGGCGGATGCTGGGATCGTTCTACATTGCGATCGATCCTGCGCGTTTCCTGGGCGGACATAAATTGCCATCGATCGCCAGGCGCATGGCGAAGGAGGCACGAGCGCAGCCAAGAGCGAAGGCGAGGGAGCCGGTTTTGGCACCGGGTGATCCCGAGTTGATTTCCGCGGAGAAGCGGGGACGGGAGGGTATCCCCATCGAGCCCGGTCTCAGAGACGAGATGGAGCGGTGGTCAGATCGACTTGAGGTACGAACTCCGTGGGTTGCAAGAGTCCGGGGGTAGCCGGAGAGAATGGAACAGGGGATGTTGCCAACGCGCCGGATGGGGCTCCGGTAAAATTGAAGCACCGGGGTCGCGGGGTCGGAGCGGGATAGACGGTAACAAATAAGAGTTGGTGGAATTCGCGAAACGGAGCCTGGGCGTGTTGGAAGGAGGAGAGTGGTCGATGTGAGATGATGTGCTGCAAGGGGGTGTTTCCGCGGCGCGGGAATGCTCCGCGTTTGCGCAATCGAGAACATCGCAGGGCCGATTTTGCCGGCGCTGGACCCCCGCTTGACCTACCGGAAACGCGCGGCTTCAGCGAATCTCTGCGCGCGGCACGCGGTCTACGCTTCCTGATCTTCGACGCGGAGGCGGCGGGCGGCGGTCAGGCAGATGAACGTCCGGCCCTGACTGATCTCGCGGATGGCGAGGGGAACCTCCATCAGCGAACTTTCCTTGGAAATGTATCCAACGGCTCCTGACGCGAGGGATTCCTCAATCCGGTCTTTGTCACCTTCTGCCGAAACGATCAGCAGCTTCGTTTTGGGCAGCACGGCAAGAATCTGACGGGTGGCTTCGATGCCGTTTAGGTTCGGCATGGTCAGGTCCATTACCACCACGTCCGGCCGATGAAGCTTCGCGAGTGCCACGGCTTCGACGCCGTCACGAGCATCTGCGACGATTTCGATGCCTTCTTCGAAATCCAGCAGTATCTTGAGCCCTTCACGGACGAGGTCGTGGTCGTCCGCTAGCAATACGGTAATGCGCTCGGCGGTCATGATGGTTCTACGCACATCAGAGAGTCGCAGTTTGGATCATAGTTCACCGAATGTGAGTGAAAGTCAGGATATCGCGCCGGGAGACGCATTGTGGGTCACCTGAACCTTTTGCAATCCGCGTACTTCAGCTCAGCGGCGTGACCGACCAGCGTGGCGCGTCTAATTCGAACCTGACGTCTTAAGGGCGTTCTTGGGGTCGGAGAGTGGTATCCGAATCGCGGACGCTCCCTCACCGCTGACGAAGACCGGTCGGCCTTCATCGCTCTCGATGCGTCCTTGTGGATGATCACGGAGGAGCTCGCTCGCGATCACAGTCTGTTTCGCGGTGAGCGAGTTAAACGGGAAGGGCGCGTTCTGCATGGTTCGAAGCAATAGAATACCCGACACGTCAAGAGGCGACTTCCCGATGACAGGCCAGACTCATCATCGCCAAATGAAAACTCCTAAATTCCGTTGAATCTTCGTCCTCGCGATGTGCGTGGCGCGGGAGATCGCTGGCGGGCGACTCCACGGAGCCGGGGTAGTGTCGACGACGCGTCTCAATTTTATGAACCCGCTTGTGGCTTCGACGCGGTCGTCTCCATCGCGACATGCGACGGGACGGTGAACTCGACGGGAAGGGTCATTGCGATTCGTCCTGGAGTGCCGCCAAATTGCGGTGGCGAAAACTGCCACTGTGCGATGGCGTTTCGGGCGGCGTCCCCAAAGGCCGTGTCCGTCGCCTCAACCACTTGGACCTGCGTCGTCGCACCGTCCAAATCGACGAGGAAAGCAACGAGCGCGTAGCCTTCCACGCGCTTGCTCAACAGATCCTGCGGGTAAACGGGCTGTTCCTGATGCACCGGACGAAACTTCGGTTTCGCTTCCTTGAAGGTGACGTAATCGCCCGTGAACCGCACCGCGTTGACGACCGGAGTCGTGGCGTCCGTTGCGCGCACGACGAGCGGATTAAGTGCGATCGAAAGGCAAAGGAGGAGCGCGGCTTTCATCTGGAGGATAGACGTTTGCGTTGGAAAGGGGAGAATGCCCCGGGCCGCGGTAAGTAGAGAGAACACCCCAGGCGCTTGCAAGAATTTTTTCCTAAAGATTTACAAGGATGGGTCGCTTCGACGCCACATTCAGGGCGATACAGCCGGCGCCATCGTTTCGCCGTTACCAGTCAGACACGTCTGCCCGGGAGTGGGGAAAGGGGTCCTTTGACGGTGCGGCGTACATCAGAAGACGACTGCTCGGACTGATAAACGGCGCGTGGTTTTCGTTACGAGTTGCTCGTACGGGTCGACACCTCGATCACGTCGTGAGGCGAGGCTTCCTTAACACCGGCCGGTGACACGCGGATGTAACGTGCCTTGGCGCGCAGCTCAGGAAGATTCGCGGCGCCGAGATAACCCATGCCGCTTTGTACGCCGCCGATCAAGTTGCCGAGAACGTCGTCCACGGAACCCGAGACCTCTTTCAAGGCTTCGATTCCTTCCGCGGCGACTTTACGGGAGTTGTCGTTCTTGTCGTGGCCGTAGCGGGCGGCGCTGCCGGCTTTCATCGCGGCGAGAGATCCCATCCCGCGATACTGCTTATAAACCTTGCCACTGATCTCCATGATTTCACCGGGCGCCTCACGGCACCCGGCGAGGAGTCCGCCCAAGATCACCGCATCTGAAAGTGTAAGGGCCTTCACGATATCACCGGCTTTTGTAATGCCGCCGTCAGCGATCAGTCTCACTCCTTTGCGGGTGGCCGCAGAATTGGAAACGTGCAGCGCGGTGAGTTGCGGAATGCCCACGCCGGCGACGATCCGCGTGGTGCAAATCGAGCCGGGACCCTGGCCGATCTTGATGGCGTTGGCTCCGCAGTCGGCGAGGAAGGCCACACCGGCGCTGCTCGTCACGTTTCCGGCGATAAGCGTCAGATCGGGAAACGCGCGACTCACGAGTTTTGCGACCTCGCCCACTCCGGCGGTGTGACCGTGGGCGGTGGATACAGCGATCGCATCGACGTGCTCTGAGACCAGGGCGCTGACGTGCTCCAGCATCCTTTCGCGATCGAGGGATCCGTCAGGTTTGCGGACGGGAGAAAGGGCGGCACCCACGATCAGGCGGAAATTCGCATCTCTCGCGGGCTTCCGGCGAGATTTCGTTTCACTCGTGATCTTCTCGACGTCGGAGCTCGTGACCAAGCCGCAGAGATTATCCGCGGAATCGACCACGAGCATTTTATTGAGACCGACGTGGGATGAGAAAAAATGATCGGCGGCACGGATCGGATCTTTCGCAACGGCGCTCTCCTTTTCCGTGATCAGCTGGGCGCGCGGCGTCATGACCTCGGATACGCGCTTCGTTTTGTAGCGATCCTTCACCACGTTGCCCGAGAGCAGGCCAACCAATTTGCCGGAGTCTTCAATTACGGGAAACGTGGAGAACGCGAAGCGCTTGGCTTCGATCATCCCGATAACGTCCCCAATGAGCTGATTCGGCGACACAGTGATCGGGTCTTGGATCAGTCCGTGAATGTGGCGCTTCACGCGTGCGACCTCCTTCACCTGATCTTTGGGCAACATGTTGTAATGGATCAGGCCGATCCCGCCATTGAGAGCCATCGCGATGGCCATCCGGGATTCGGTAACGGTGTCCATGTCCGACGATATTACCGGAATTTGGAGTCGGAGGCTGTCCGATAGCGACGTTGAGGTGTCGGCGTCCTTGGGCAAAATATCCGAATACAGGGTCGCGAGAGACACGTCGTCGAACGTCAGCGCCGTCGGCAGGTTGGCGCGGAAGAACGCGTCTGCTGGCAGGTAGAAGGCGGAATCAGCTTTGTCGGCGCCGACTGAAGCGGCAGCTCTTCTGGCGGAGGACGTGGCAACCTTTGTCATGATTGCCATGAAC
>JBDSPT010000169.1:0-6658 GCA_039930205.1 Opitutus sp.
GTTCGACCCCAGCGGCCTGGCGGGTGCACTCCTCTTTCGTTGGTTCTGGACCATTTTGGTCCGTGGTATCCGCGAAACCATTCTCATTCGCCACGCGGCCGCCACCGCCGCCGCCGCCAATTCCCCCAAGACCAAGTAATCTGACAGTTTTTATGCTCACATGAACTCCGCTCCCACCGTTCCACAAGGCATGGATGCCGCCACTACCGCCACGACGACCGCAACTGCGACCGCTCCGAAAACCGTTTGGCGCGCCTATCAAGGCGTGTCGCCGACGGTGGTCGACGAGAATGATCTCATCGAGCGTCATCTCTATTTGGTCCGCAACGTCGTGGACCGGATCAAGCTGAACCTGCCCACGCACATCGACGCTGATGACTTGTATAGCGTCGGGATCACCGGGTTGCTCGCTGCGGTCAAAAAGTTCGATCCGCAACAGGGCTGCACGTTCGCGAGCTACGCCGCGATGCGCATCCGCGGCTCGATCCTGGATGAACTTCGCCGCATGGACTGGTGCCCGCGTCGTGCCCGCGCCCGTTCGCGCAAGCTCAAGGAAACCATTGTCGACGTTGAGCAGAAGCTCGGCCGGGCTGCGACGGACGAAGAAGTCTGCAAAGCACTCGGTCTGTCGCAGAAGGATTATCTCAAGTGGGTTGAGGATGCTCGTCCCGTAACGTTTCTCTGCATCGATCACCGCAACGAAAGCGAAGAAGGCGAGGGCGCCTCGCTTCACGAATTGCTGAAGGACGAAACCGACGTAACCGGCCGTGAAACGATGGAGAAGAAGGAGCTGCTCGAACTTCTCACGCAACGGATGGCTGAATTGCCGGATATTCCGAAGAAGATTCTCGCCATGTATTACTTTGAAAACATGCGCCTGGCTGAAATTGCGGCCGTCTTCAAACTTACCGAATCGCGCATCTGCCAGATCCACGCGCAAACGGTCATCGGTCTACGCGCTTACCTCCAGCGGGTACGGAACCGCTAAGCAGCGCGGGCTTTTTATCTTATGCTGATTCTCGTCGGAGCTGTCATCGTTTTTGCCGCCACCCTCGGCGGCTTCATGATGGCTGGCGGCCACCCTGGCGTGCTGCTCCATGTTTCTGAATTCGTCGTAATTCTCGGCATCGCCCTTGGTGTCCTGATCATTGCCACACCACTCCATGTCATTAAGGAAATCATTCATAAGACAAAGGATGCACTCGCGGGCAAGACGCCGCAGAAGCCGGAGTTTTTTGATCTGCTCAAGCTGCTCTACGAGCTTTTCATGACCGGGAGGCGTAACGGTCTCATTGCCCTGGAGGAGCATGTCATGGATCCGATGCAAAGCGCGTTTTTCAAGCGTTACCCGAGCGTCCTTAACCACGAAGAACGTCGCAAGTTTCTCGTCAACGGGTTGAAGCCTGTGATCGAGGGCAAGATCAAGCCCGACCAGCTCGAGCATCTCATGTCGTCCGAATTGAAGGCCAAGGAACTCGAGATGGATCATCCGGTGCATGCGCTGCAGATGATCGGTGACTCCTTGCCGGCTATCGGCATCGTCGCTGCCGTCCTCGGTATCATCAATACCATGTCAGCGATTGCGGAGGGTCCCGAAGCGGTGGGTGAAAAGGTGGCGGCGGCCCTGACCGGCACGTTGCTCGGAATTTTTTGCGCCTATGGATTTGTCAATCCGCTGGCGAGTCGCATCCGTTCGAACAATGCCTCGGACATGCAGTTCTTGAATTGCATCATGCATGCGGTGGCGAGTTTTGCGAAGGGGCTCGCTCCCCTGACCTCCATCGAGGTGGCTCGTCGATCGCTTGACAGCAACGTGCAACCCGATGCCGAGGAACTCGAAACCGCGGTCAAGAGCATCGGCACAGGTAACAAGTAGGGAACACGCGCCATGGCTGGACACGGAGGAGCTTGGAAAGTCGCATTCGCGGATTTCATGACGGCGCTGATGGCGCTGTTCCTCGTGTTGTGGATTTCCTCGCAGGATAAAAAAATCCTGATCGCCACTTCCCGCTATTTTCAAAATCCATTCCGCGCGCCGATGAACGCGACGTCCGGGGTCATGCCGTTCAACAGCAATAAGACCACGCAGTCCAGCGGTGACAACGAGGGCAGCGAGAAAAACTCGAAGAAAGACCCAATCGAGATGACGTTTTTGAATACGGTCGCATCCGAATTCTACCGCTTGCTGAATCTGGACAAGGACCTGGCGAATAAGCCAATCGACATTCAAGTGACGAGCGACGGTCTGCGCATCACGTTGTTCGACCGTGCTCGCCAGCCGCTTTTCGTCGATAACACCGCCGAATTTACGGAGTGGGGCACGTTTGTGATGCAGAATCTCTCCTGGAGCGTCGATCGCCATGGTTTCCGCGTCACCATCGACGGCCACACGCGTTCCAATTTGAAATTGGATAAAAGCGACTACTCGTCCTGGGAGCTGTCCGCCGACCGGGCCAATGCCGCGCGTCGGAGTCTGGTGCACTACGCCGTCGATCCGTCTGCCATTCAACGCGTGACCGGTTATGCCGACACCAAGCCGCTCGATGGCGAACCCGGGGACTCTGAATCCAACCAGCGAATTACCCTGAGCCTCGCGGTTTCAGCCAAGACGCGCGACGCGAAGAAGCCGCTCGCGATAGCGCCCGTGCCGCCGCCGGTACCACCCACTTCATGAACTCCTTCCTCCAGGGAAAGAAAGTCCTTTCTGTCGCTCCACTGCGTCCCCTGCCGCCGCCTACCTCGACGCTCGTGACCGCCGCAGGCTCGGGTCCTCGTTCGGCGCCTGCGCTGCATGAGCATGGCTCGGCGGCTCCGCATCCGACGGTGGAAGTCATCAAAGAGGGCGACAAGGTTGTCCGGCTTCTGATGGTCTGCTCCTGCGGTGAACGCGTGGAGATCGAGTGCTTGTATCCAGGAAACGGGTAACTCCTCGAAGCATCGCTTCTGGCGATCGTGTGCCTTGCTGGGCGCATTACCTCAGCGGGCCTGACGCGCAGTGTCGCGCCGTAGCTGCGGCTTCGGGTGGCGCTGGTTTGCAAGTGAGTGGCCGAAGCTCCAGTTTGCAGGTGGAGCGGGGATCGGTTCAGGGTAAATCCTGCCGTGACAGGGGCCGGCAAGAATTTCCCAGACGCCGTCGTACTTTTGTAAGTATCTTATCTGAGTCGAAATAGGCAGTTGGCATCGGCTTTGCTTAAGAGGGTGCTGTCCATGAATATCGGCATGTATCAAAGCGCGGCCTCCCTCTCAGCTCTCGAGCGCTGGCAGGACTCCGTTGCCCAGAACATCACCTCGAGTCAGGTGACCGGTTTCCGCAAGCGCACGATTAACTTCTCGACCCAGAATGCTGGCGAGATCCAGTCGGATCCGCGCAAGACGATCGGTCACGACGCCGGCTCACCGATGCTCTTTCCGAAGGTGAACTCGGGGATTAATTTCGTCACCGGCGAAACGCAACCGACTCGTCGCGAGTTCGATGTCGCAATCCAGGGTGACGGTTTCTTCGAGATGCAGCGCGCCGATGGTTCTCATGCGTTCACGCGTAACGGTGAATTCCGTCTCCGTTCTGATCGTACGTTGGTCACCGCGGGCGGGGACGAAGTCATGGGTGCGGGCGGTTCCGCGATCACGCTTTTGCCCGGGGCTGGGTCAATGGTGATCAACCTGGACGGCACCGTGTTCCAGGGCGAGACGCAGATCGGCAAGCTCTCGGTCCAAAAGTTTTCCGACAACTCACGGCTGATTCCTTCGGAAGGTGGCTACTTCGTTCCGAGTCCGGGAATGGCCGCCGAGTCCGTCGATGAACCGCAGCTGCTCCAAGGCTATCTCGAAGGCAGCAACGTCACTCCGCTGCGCGAAATGGTCGACCTCGTGATCATCGCCCGTGCTTACGAAGCAAACCAGAAAATGATCACTACGCTCGATCAGCAGATGGACAAAGCGCTCGAAGCGCTCGGCTAACGCGACCCCATTTACGATGACTTCCCCAGACAGACCACCGCACTCAGGACTAAACGGCTGCGTCCGCTTTGGGGGCGGACCGGCCCCTGTTTCCTCTTCCACCAGCGCGACCGTTCGCGGCGCGCACTCCCTTGGCTAACTCCCGCTGGCATGAACCTTTCACTTTACTCTGCAGCGACCGGCATGGAGGCCCAGCAGCTGAACCTGAACACGATCGCGAACAACCTCGCGAACGTGAACACGCCCGGTTTCAAGCGCAGTAAGATCGAATTTCAGGATCTCCTCTACCAGGAGCCCACCCGTGCTGCTGGAACGGATTCAGGCGGCGGCAACCTCGTTCCGACAGGCATCGAGGTCGGCAACGGTTCACGAGTCGCTGCGAGCTCGAAGGTGTTTACCCAAGGCCAGCTCACGAGCACGGGCGAGAAGCTCGACGTGGCGATCCAAGGCGACGGATTCTTCGAGATTCAACGGGCCGATGGCACCACCGCGTTTACGCGCGATGGCTCCTTCAAACTGAGCGCCCAAGGCCAGGTCGTCACGATTGACGGACTGCCGGTTCTCAGCGGCTTCCAACCCATCCCTGCGGGCGCAAGTGCAGTCACAATCGCCGAGAACGGCCAGGTGACCGTTCAGAGCGCGAGCGGCTCTACTTCATTCCGTCTGACGATGGCCCGTTTCGCCAATCCGTCCGGTCTTCGCAGTCTCGGTGGCAATCTCTACGAAGAGACGGCCGCCAGCGGAACGCCCGAAGTTGGTCAACCTGGTGAGCAAGGCTTCGGCAGCATGATGCAGGGCTACATCGAGTCTTCGAACGTCAACATTGTTGAAGAGATGGTGAACCTCATCGTCGCCCAACGCGCGTACGAGATTAATTCCAAGTCGATCCAGACCTCCGACGAGATGCTGCAAAACATCGCGCAGATGAAACGCTGATTATGCGAGCTCTTCGCCTCATCTCCCTGCTCAGTGCACTCGCGTTGTTCGCGGCTCCGTCCGCCAAAGCAGCAGCGTCCACTCCTTTGGCTCGCGATCAATTTATTGCGCAGGTCGCGACCGAGCTCAGCAATCACTTCAAGCTCGAGGGCGAACTGCAGCTCGAACTGTTGCGCCCATGGTCTCCACCCGCTCGCGTGGCTCAGAGCTGGGCGGTGGAAATGCTGGAATTTCCCTCCGTGGCGTCCTCCTCGATGCTCGTACGCTGCCGCGTGCTGGCTGACGGTGTTGCGGCCGCGGATACGACTCTGGTGCTTCGTGCCGCTTTGTGGCGCGACGTCTGGGTCGCCCGCCAGCCTCTGATGGTCGGAGCGACTTTTGATGCCGCAGATTTGGAAACCCGCCGCGTTGATCTGATGCGGGAACGCGACGCGCTTCCTGCCGTCGTCGGGGATCGCTCGTACTCTCTCGCCCGCGGCGTCAGTTCCGGCCGCGTGCTGACCTGGCGCGATATCGCGCGCCGTCCACTCGTCCGCAAAGGCAACCTCGTCGAGGTTTCAGCCGGTGATGGTCAGCTCATGATTACGATGAAGGCGCTTGCGATGGAGAACGGTGCGCATGGCGACACCGTCACCGTCCGCAATCAAGAGTCCCGCAAGGATTTCGCAGCAATGGTCGTCGATGAAAACCGTGTCCAAGTCCGCTTCTAACGCTCTCATCGCCGCGCTCTCCCTCGCGGTCTTTGCTCCTGTCGCCTCGGGGTCGGGTTCACTCTGGCCGACCAACAGTGGCAGCGAGCGCCCCATGGTGGCTGACCACAAGGCATCGCGATCGGGCGATATTTTGACGATCGTCGTCAGTGAATCCGCGATCGCATCGAGCTCGCAGAGCAAGAAGTCCTCGCGGGACGCGAGTCTGAATGACTCGGTGCAGCAGTTCCTTTTTGCCAATAGTCGCGCCGGCACTCACCTCGGTAGTCTCCCGGGCATCCAGCTGGGTGGAACCGCTTCGTATTCAGGCGGCGGAGATGTCAGCAACTCCCAGAGTTTGTCCGCCCGCGCAGCCGTGCTCGTCACCGATGTATTGCCGAATGGGAACCTCGTAATCGAAGGCGCCCGAATCGTCACCTTCTCGGGCGAAACCCAGTACGTCGTGCTGCATGGCCTGGTTCGCGTCGACGATGTCGCACGGGACAACACGGTGACGTCGTCAAACATCGCGGACGCCCGCGTTGAATTTTACAGCGAAGGCCAGCTTACCGATGCCCAGAAGCGCGGCTGGTTCTCCAAGCTCTACGAACGGCTTCGGCCCTTCTGAGGATCTCGTCAATGACACGGATGTTGCCCCAGTTCATTTCAGTCGGTCTCGCCGCTCTCACGATCGGCCTCGCCACCGCTCAAGCTTCCCGCGTGAAAGATCTCACGCTGGTCGAAGGCGGGCGCGACAATCAGATTGTCGGATACGGTATCGTCGTCGGTCTGGCCGGCGACGGTGATAGCAATGCGGCCACGACGCTTCGCAGCGTCTCGAATATTCTGCAGCGCTATGGACTTTCGGTCAGCGCGACCGACATCAAGGCCAAGAATGCGGCTGCGGTGATGATCACGGCCGACATCGGCGCGTTTCTCAAACCCGGCGCCCGAATCGATGTGAACGTCGCGTCGATGGGCGATGCCAAGTCACTCCAGGGCGGCGTGCTCCTCCAGACGCCTTTGCTCGGTGCTGATGGTCGCGTTTACGCGGTCGCTCAAGGTGCTGTCGCGAT
>JBDSPT010000170.1:0-2518 GCA_039930205.1 Opitutus sp.
TTTCGTCGCCGAGTAAGTGAGGGGCGGGTTTGGAGACGAACCGTCGTAGCGACACCTGAAATTCAAGTCAGCAACGTAGGTAGCGCACTCGCGCGCGGTCGAAACTTTGAACCACGGCACAGAGGACACGGGGCCGGAATCCAATCGCGCGGCCCCACGGATTGAAGGACCTCCGTGGACTCAGTGTCTCCGTCGTTCAACCACCGCGCTTCCGACCGCGCGCGAGCGCGCTGCCTACATGGAATCGCACACCTTCGTTGCCTTTACGTCCTCCCCGTTCTTTGCGTCCACTCCGCCGCCCCACGCCCCGGCTTCCGGTTAGCCGCCCGCCAACTGCGCCGGCGTGAGTTCGTTCATCAAGGAGTCGCCGCGCGCGAATCGCTCCACATTGATCGAAAAGATGTCCCAGAGGCGCTGCTTGAACTTTGGACTGAGGCTCGAACCAGAAATGTGCGGCGTGAAGATGACGTTGGGAAACTTCCAGAGCGGATGATCCGGGGGCATCGGATACTGGTAATGCGTGTCGAGCGCAGCTCCCGCGATCCACTTTTCCGTCAGCGCGCGCAGCAAAGCCGGCTGCTGGATGATCGGCCCGCGGGCGGGATTCAGCACCCACGCGGTTCGAGGCAGCGCCTGCAGCTCGGCTTGTCCGATCAGGCCTTCCGTCGCCTTCGTCAACGGCAGCCCGATGATCAAGAAATCCAACTGGCTGAGAAACTCCTGCTCTTCACCCGGACCGAACACACGGTCGGGCAGCACCCCTTCTGAATCGCCGGTGCCGGGAACAGCGTACACATCGCCCCGGGGGCCAATCCGCGCTCGTGCCATCACGTGAACCTTCAGCCCAAGCTGGCGCGCGAGCCGCGCCGTCTCGCGGCCAATCCCGCCGTAGCCCCATAGTCCGACGGTGAGCCCGCGAATTTCCCGCTGAAAGACCGCTGAGCGATCCCACACGCCAGCGTCTTGATTGCGAATCAGCTGACGCACATCACGCGCGAGGTTTACCATCATCGCCACATTCCACTCGGCGATCGGAACGTCGAAACAACCGCGGCAATTCGTCGCCCGAATCTGACGCGCCGTTAAATCCAAGCCGAACAGCTGGGTGTAGCCCGTGGACGCCAGCTGCACCCACTTCAGCTGCCGCATGTCAGCGAAGTTCGTCGGAGGGATCGCGCAGAACAGCACATCCGCGTTTTCGATACGCGAGCGCTCCAACGGCCTGGCCACCTCCGCCGGAAGTGTAATCACATCGATGTCGAATCGGCCGGATCTCTGCAGGAGGTCGAGTGCCGCAGGTTCAACCGGCACATCAATCAGGAGTTTGAGTGACATTACGTGGAAAGGATCTTGCCGGGCACGCTGTTGAATTCACCCGTGCCCGGCTGGAACGGATAACGGCGCTTGATCTCTTCGGTCAACACGACGCCCAGCCCCGGCCGATCCGGCGGCAGCACGTAGCCGTCCTTGATGATCAAGCCACCATCGATCACGTCCGAATGCAGTCCGGCATAGTCGGGGGCGATTTCGAGAATGCAGGTATTCGGCGCGGCAAAACCGGTGTGCACGTTCTGCATGAGCGAGGCGCCTGCGCCCCAAGCGTGCGTCGCGACTTTCCGGCCACGCTCTTCGAGCATCTTCGCCACCGCCATGAACTCGCCCAGACCGCCGGTGAACGAAGCATCCGGCTGGCCGATGTCGAAACTGTCCTGCTGCGTGAACACCTTCCATTCATACGTCGCAGTCAGACACTCACCTCCTGCGATCGGCACGCTCGTCGCGCGACACAGTTCCGCGTAGCCCCAGGGATCGGTGTAGTGCAGCGGTTCCTCGAGGAAGATGAGCCCGAACGGCTCAAGCGCCCGGGCGACGGCGATCGCCGTCTCCACCGTCCACGTTCCGCGTGGGCTGTTGCCCATGTGCGCATCCATCATCAGCAACGCGTCGGCTCCGCCGTGTTGTCGCATGAACGCAACCTTGTCCGCCTCGAACTCCGCCGCCTCATTCGGGCTTTGCGCCATGTACCAACCCGTAACCGCCGTAAAACTACCTGCGCCCACTTTCAGTCCGCGGAAGCCCAATGAGAAGTAGTGGTCCATCTTCTTCGCCAGCTTTTCCTTCGGATAATTGCTGGGACCTCCCGTCGCGTAGCACGGCAGTCGATCAAACTTTGCGCCGCCCAACAACGCATGCACCGGCTGATCGAGCAGCTTGCCCTTGAGATCCCACAACGCGGCCTCGATTCCGTTGATCACAATCGCGCCCAGGCCCACGCGACACCAGAAGTTGCCACACTGATACATGCGCCGCCAGAGCTCCGGGATGTCGTCAACCGTCTGGCCGATCAGAATCGGTTTAAAGAACTCGACGATCGAGGGCACCACCTCGGGGCAGAAATAGCCGGCGTAGGTTTCGCCGATTCCGGTATGAGCACCATCGGTCTGCACCTCGATGAAGGCCGCACTGCGTAGCTTCCGCGCTTCGCGAAGAAACGGATCGTTCGTACACGGCCCGGTCA
>JBDSPT010000171.1:0-4750 GCA_039930205.1 Opitutus sp.
TGAAGATGCGTTGCCCCTCATCGCAAATCTCCAAGCGGCAAAATTTGTGGCCACGTCGTTCGGTCCCGGTGTTTCCGAAGAAGGATTCCTCATCGAGCTCAACAGTGACTTTATGCTCGAGTGGGGCTTCACCCCGGAACTTCTTGAGGAGGCGATGCCCGTCGTTCATGAGCGCGCGAGTGCACGTCTGAAAGATAAGCTCACGCACGGCAAAGTCGCGTTTTGAGTCGGCGTCGCGCGGTCGTGAATCGACGCGCTGATCGCGCGGGTTGCCGCGGAGTTTACGACTAGCACTGGGTCCCCCCGAGCCCCCTCAATGCCGTACGCGTTTGCGACTGACGTTCGAACCACTGGCGCGCTCGAACCGCGCCTTCAATCCACCTGCAATGCAGCGTAGGAACGCGTGAGAGGCGGATTAAAATGGCACCCGACCGAAACGCATCACGCCGCCAGCGAAATCGCGTTGTTTCCTTCGGGCGTTTTAAGCGTCAGATCACCGTCGCTGACTTGGAGGTGGACCGTACGGTTGGTCGTGCCTCCTGTGATGACTTGTCGAACGGGAAAACAATTCGCGGCGAGAAACTGTAAAGTCGCCTTGGTGTTTCGCTCACCGATTTTAAAGGCATCGTGGCTTGCGATAACGCAAGCGCCACCCGTCACGAAAATGCGGATGCGGGATCGTTCAGCTTTCAGTCCCGTCAGCGCCCGGAAAAAAAGCGGCAGTCCAGTATCAGCGAACATCGCCGGCTGGGTCAGTGCTTTCTCGGGTGAGATCGAGGATTCAGGGAGCATCATATGCAGAATCCCTCCCACCTTCGCGATTGGGTCATAGGCTACGACGCCGATGCAGGAACCGAGGGCATACGTACTTAAGGTCGTCTGTGCGTTGTTCGACACGGCCATGTCCCCGACGCCAATTACGACGCGTTGGGCGAAAAGTGATCCCAGGGTAGGAGCGGGCATGCGTCAGGCGCGCAAAAGACGCGGAGCGTTTTCGAGGAGAAAAGTGAAGGGGCGAAACATGCGAGTACGTCGGGTGGCGCACCCTTCCCAATCCCTACGGTTCCCGGTACGCAAACTTGAGCGTCTCACCTGCAAGTTTAGCACTTCCGCCTTTTCCAAGCGAAAGAGCCGAGCTGCTCGTCGAACTTAGATCCGAACGAGCAGACGTTGGGCGATCGGGGTGACTTGATTGTGACTGCGAATCTTGGCGATTGTGCCGGGGCTCAACTCCTGACCTTCGCCAATCAACAGGAGCCCGTGGGGACTGTAGATTCCATTTGCCAGCACCATGCCGGGTTCCAGCTCGTGCAACGTGATCTCGCGAACCTGACGCGGAAGTTGCGCAAGATTCGTGACCTTGAGAAAGAGTCGAACGGCTTCGGGATCGTACGCCTTGCCGGATTCCGCCAGGATCAAGTCGATCGCAGCCGCTTTGGGCAGGCCTGATTCGACGAAGCCCACCGCTACGGCCAGACACCGCGCCGGCCATGGGATTGCTTCCCCGGCCAACCCGTCTGGATACCCGAGGCCGTCATAGCGCTCGTGGTGAGCTCGAATTACTTCGCCGACGCCAGAACCATCGTCCACGAGAGCGGCCAGCGTTTGGCTATAGACCGGGTGATTGTGCAGCATCGAACGCTCACGATCTGTGAGATCGTCCATCTTCGACCGGAACGCGCGCAGCATCTCGCGCGGCACGCCGATCAGCCCAAGATCGGAGAGCCATGCCGCAGTGCGCAAAGCGTGACGCTGTGAGTCGTCGAGCAGGTCCGTGTCCGACATGAGCGTGGCGAACTCCACGAGCGCTTTCGCCTGGCCGCCCAGGATCGGATCGTACGTCGTCAGAATCCGGCGACACAGCTCCAGGGAGTGCTCGTAGTTGGCGGAAAGCGCGTGGTTGGCTGCATCCAGTCGATGGCGCTGTTGCTCAAGGTCACTGACCTGGGCTGCGAGCGCCGCGTTGGCTTCCGTCAGCTGGGTGTTGAGCCGAAGAGTTTCTGCCTGGAGAGCGGTGTTGTGGGTAACGAGCTCGTGTCGTTGAACCGCATTGCGCACCGTGGCGATCAGCTCCTCGCGTAACCAGGGTTTGGCGACAAAACGGAAGATTTCTCCTTTGTTAATCGCGTCGACGATCGTCGGCAATGAGAGCACCGCGGTGATCAAGATCCGCGAGGCGTGCGGACGGATGCGTCTGCTCTCGATGAGGAAATCCAAGCCCAGCATCTCGGGCATTTTCTGGTCCGAAATGATGACCGCGAAATCGCGCTCGTTCAGAATCGCGAGGGCCTTGGTCGGGCTGGGGCACGCCACAACATGAAAACGCTCCCGCTCGAGCGTCTGTTGCAATGCGGCAAGTACCACCGGCTCGTCATCGACGATCAGGATGGTGGAAGGAGTGGCGGATCCGGCCGGGTTGTTCATGGCAGAACCGAAGCCATCGCATGCACATCGGTTCTCGGATGGACGATGAAATCCGCCACGCGGTCAATCGAAAGCTGGCGCTGTGCTCCGCCATTCTCCCAAGCTGCCCGCGGCATACCGTAGACGACGCAGCTCGCTTCATCCTGCGCGAAGGTCGTCGCGCCGAGATCACGGAGGCGCAGGAGGCCTTCCGCGCCATCCTTGCCCATTCCCGTGAGAACGCCGGCAATCGCATGAGGTGCAGCGCCACAATCAGCGGCAGATTTGAACAGTAGGTCTACGGCCGGGCGTTGATGCCAGATCTGAGGGCCACCCGTCACGCGTGCGCGATAATGGTCCCCCTGCCACTGTAGCATCAGATGGAAGTTTCCAGGAGCGATCAGCGCCACCCCCGGTCTCAAACGTTCTCCGTCAACGGCCTCTCTTACCTCGAACGAACATTGGGTGTTAAGCCGATCGGCGAATGCCTTCGAGAACACAGGAGGGATGTGCTGCACAATGGCGATCGGCGGCAAATCGCCGGGCAATCGGGTCAACACCTCGCGCAGGGCTTCCGTGCCGCCGGTGGAAGCACCTAACAAAATGACTTGGCGGGCCGCACTGCCGTTCAACGAAGGGGTGACTCGCCTGGGTTGCAGGGGCGCAGCCGGGGGGGGAACGGGACTTGGACGGCGCAGCCGGGTGCCGGCCGCAGTTTTGATCCGCGCGATCAGCTGCGGCCCAAGGTCGCCAAACGAGTACGCGCCGGCCGGTTTTCCAAGCACGTCGCACGCGCCCAGACGGAGGGCTTCGAGCGCGTAATCGGAGCCGCGTTGAGTCAACGAACTCATGATCACCACGGGCAGCGGGTGCTGCTCCATCAGAATGCGCAAGAACGTCAGCCCATCCATTCGAGGCATTTCCAGATCGAGTGTCAGCACATCTGGCTTCAGTTCTTTAATCTTGTCGCGTGCCACGTACGGATCGATCGCGGTGCCGACCACTTCCAGCTCTGGATCAGCTCGTAACGCGTCGGTCACAAGTTTTCGGACGACGGCTGAATCGTCGACGATCAGGACTCGAATCCGGGCACTCACGTGTGTCCTTCCCGACTGCGCTGGTAAACCGCGGGCCGAATCGACTTTAGAGAATGCTTCAAACCGGTGAGGCTTTCCGCGTGTCCAACGAACAGATACCCGCCGGGGACGAGGTGGCGCGTAAGCTTGGCGATGAGTTCCTCCTGCGTTGGCCGGTCGAAGTAGATCATAACGTTACGGCAAAAAATCACGTGAAAGGGCGTTGAGAAGGGCGGCTCCCCTTGCAGGAGATTCAGTTGCTGAAACGTGATTCGCTCGCGCAACTCGGGCTTGGCGCGGAAGTTGCCGTCATGTGGGCCGAAGCCTCGCTGAAAATGAGTCTGCACGACGTTCTTGGGCAGGCGATCGACGGCTTCCGAGCGGTAGATCCCCATGTTGCCCGTTTCAAGGACGCGATGAGAGATATCCGTTGCGTTGATATGCCAGGCCCAGTTTTGGAGGGCTTCAGCCAGCGTTATCGCGATCGAGTAGGGTTCCTCACCCGAGGAACACGCGGCACTCCAAATCCTAAACTGAGGCCAACGCTCCTGCCGGCAGCGAGTCTGCATTTCGGGCACAATCGTCTTC
This sequence comes from Opitutus sp., assembly GCA_039930205.1. Classification (GTDB taxonomy): domain Bacteria; phylum Verrucomicrobiota; class Verrucomicrobiia; order Opitutales; family Opitutaceae; genus Opitutus. Next base: position 4,068 of record JBDSPT010000171.1, read on the forward strand.
CGCAGGAAGTCGAAATGGGCGTTCTCTCGGAAAAAGAACGTGTGATTGGTTGAAATCGCATCGATTAGATTCGCGAGTTCAGCCTCCTGCCCCGGCGTCTTGAGGAGCTGGCAGTAGTCACCAATCGAGGGCAATTGGGTTGCCCGCAAACGCTTGCCCAAGCGCGCAGATACCAGTTCACGCTTGTCGGCGCTGAGACTGATACGGCTGCGTTCGTAGACGAGGCTACGGATGAAATCGAACTCGCTTTCCCTCATGAGGATTAAAGGTCTATCGACTCGCCGGAGGTTCGAGTGAAGCTCCATGGCCGCCTTTCTCCGGCGTGATCCGGCAATATTTGCCGAGGGTCTGGAATAATCCCGTCGCCGAAGTACGTTGCCGGTCTTTGGGAAGTATATTGGGCTTACAAACAAATACTTGTGATGCCATTGAAGTGGGTGGCACCTGCTTTGCTTAGTGCCTCGCGTGATCGATCCGATCTTCCAATCCGACAACTATCAGCTGGCTCGAAAGATGTTGGATGCTGCCGTGCTTCGCGGCGAGGCGATCGCCTCGAATATTGCGAATGCGGAGACGCCGGGATACCATCGACTGGACATTGCTCCCGATTTTGCGTCGCAGTTGAAGTCGCGCGTCGCGGCCGGAAATTTCGCGGGGAACGCTGAGACATTGAAGCCACAACT
>JBDSPT010000172.1:0-12680 GCA_039930205.1 Opitutus sp.
ACCCGCGCGCCGCGAGGGCTCTGATCGTACCAACGACTTTGCCCCTCCGGTGCCGAACCGGAGGGGCTTTTTTCTGCCCTGACGGAAGAGCGCAGGAACGGGCTTCAACCAAACCCGCCATCATGCAAACTCCCCCGACCCATGCCTCGTCCGCGCGGCTCTTCACTGAGCACGTGATTATTCGCCCGCCCATCGCCGCAGCGACCCATGCTCCTGATTACGGCAACCATGGCGCTTCGCACGATTTCCTCCTCGTGATCGCTCGGCCCGATCTGCTGGCCAACACGTCCGTTGCCGAAGATTTTGTGAGCCTCGACGGAATCGGTTGAGATCCCGGACTTCACGTTGGTCGCTTGCAGAGTCGTATCGGCGAACGCCCTACCTCCAATATAGCGGATGTAGGTTGTGCCTTCGCGCTGCCGTCGGAGCGCGAGGGCAACGCGCTGGCGTGCGTTCTGATTTGACCCAATCGATCATCCGCGTGGCCGCGCGAAAACATGCCGGTGCGCACAATCGGGCGATCGCGTTGCCGCTGCGCGCCGGAGTAGCAGGGAACCGCCGTCGTCCGTAGGCTACCATTTCGAAGCCGCTTAGTGACAATCACCTCAACCCCCTCGCTCTCATGAATGACATGCTTGCCGTACTCCCACCCGTCGCCGCTGCCGGCTGGTCTTTGATGTACTTGCTCTTTGGTGGCGGCCTCTTCGGCGCCATTGTGATTTTTGTTATTGCGAAGATTTTTCGCAAATAGTTCCGCGCCGCCATGGCTAACCAACATAAGCCACCGCCGGGACCGACCGAAATTGCGGCGCGCTCGACTGAACTATGGCAGATCGCCGGCAGTCCCGTGGGTCGCGATGTAGACTTCTGGCTGGCCGCGGAATCCGAATTGAACCGCGATCGCGAAGCGACTTCTGCCGCCGCCGATGATGGGGCTCCGAGCGAAGATCCTGCCCGGAAGAAGCGCGCCGCCGTTCGGCGCAAGCGTTGAGGCCGGTTTAGCGGACTAAGCCATATCGAGGCAGTCGAAGTTCGAGGTAGGCAGCTCCCTGGCGAGGGCAGGAGCGTCCGCAGGTGGACTGCCTGCGAAAACACCGTGCATTTCCAATTTCAGTGCAGGTAGGTCTCCGACGGAAGAGTGCCGGGTAAGCCGGACCCATGGATTTGAACCGCGGATATCACGGATCGGCGCGGATAATCCAGAGTCAGAACCCGACAGCGAAAACGGCATCCATCACGAACGAGAGGGTAAGAGAGGGTGAATTTGATCGAGTTCCCGGTTTTGCCTTCAGAGCCCGATCCGCGCTAAGCTGTGTAATCGGCGGTCAATTTCGTCGGAATTTTTTTTGGAGACGGTGATTCACCGCTGCAATTATTCGCTGAATCACTCAGGCAAAGAAAAGGGTTCGCGCGAATCCCGCCGATGAACCGGCCAATCCCTTGAAGCGACGATGCCAGCTGCGACCGCGAGAAAGACCGACCGGGCATCGCACGCCGCCCGACCGCAGTTCGTCAGCTATCCTCGAGCTTCACGTTCTGTTTCTGCAAAAACGGCACGACCTCATCGACGCCGAAATCCGCGAGAATTTTCCCGTGCCAGTCGAGCGTTGGCGCTTTCGTCTGGCCGGACTTCTTCTGCATCTCTTTCATCACTTCCGCGCTTTCGCTGACGTTTTGTTCCCGGTAGCTCACGCCGTTGCGGTCCATGAACTCGATCACCTCATCACACCAAGGGCAGCCCGACTTAACGTAGAGGATGGGGAGGTCTTCGGGTTGCATGACCGTAGGGTCCAGTCGCTCCGTAAAAAGTTCCTCGCCGCCCTCACTCCTGTCACAGTTGGGGCAGTCTCCGGTCCGGTCATCGCGGTGGAGCGTCCTGTTTCCCTCATCAACCCATTCGTTAGCGCGACGGAGCACGGGATTCGCGAAGCCCGGCGAACGCAACCGACCCCGACCCGATTCCTCGCGTGACCGCACCCTCGGACGATGTTCAATTTTTCAAACAACGACGATTGCGGAGTGAGCGGGCTTACACGGGTGCTTACAAAACGTGTATAATAGCGAAGCGAGCGGATCGCGCACGCCCAGGCAGGTATCGGGGAACTTACTATTTTAGCGCGGGACTGTTCGCATGCGAACGGCCGTGCCGATTCACTGCTGCTCACCGGGCCCCGCTTTCATCAACTATGAAGTTTCGCTCCAATAATTGCGTCTCCGTTCACCTGCCGGATTTGAGAAAAGCCGAAGCGTTTTACAGCGGCGTGCTGGGACTTCGGCTGCTGGCAAAAACTGCCGAGCAATTGGAGTACGACACCGGGCGTTTTCTGCTCTACATCAACAAGGACTCCAATCCTCGTCCTCCCATTCCTTCTTTCACCGTGATCGATGCCACGGCGGCGAAGGCTCATCTCGAGCAGAACGGCTGCGAGATTATCGAAGAACACGGCAGTTCGCTCTACTTCAAGGATCCCTTTGGGCTCGTTTACGACGTGGTCCAGGATTGAACCGAGTGCGCGCAGGCAGCTCTCAAAGGTTAAGTGAATCCCACAATGCAGCGGGCTCTCTGGCTCTACTGAACGGGCTCGGCGATTTGCCGATGCCCCAAGTCCGAAGTTTTCTCAGCAACTCCGTTCAGCTGGAGGCGTCAGGACATGGTTACGAGTTCGATCCGGCGGATTCGCGGTCAAACCATCCTTCCTTAACCACCATGAATTCATTTCACGCTGATGCCTCTAAATTCACGCACGACGAGATCGCCGCTCGCGCGCATCACATTTGGGAAACCCGAGGGCGGCCGAGCGGTTACGATGACGAGATTTGGTTGGAAGCTGAACGGCAGTTGCTCGGCGAACGCCGCACCCTTGCCACCTCCCGCGGCGCGAGCACCGGTTCGTCCTCCGCGGTCGAAATCGATCAAGGCGCCCTTGCAGAACGGCTGGACGATTTCGGCGAGGCCGGAAGCCGTAGCGCCACCTCAGCCGATCGTGCGACGTAAGCTGGAACAATTCCGACGAGGTTAACCGCCGATTATACCGACTGACGCGGATCCGGGCATTGAGGGCAAACCAGCGAACCCGATCAAAATCACACTCTTTTTGGTGCTGGATTCCGATCCCGCTGCCTGGGTCTGCCGCTGGGTTATCCACGCCGATCCCTGCGAGGGCATGGACTGGCAAGCGCCAAAGCAAATCAGGAGCGATGTCGCCACGACCGTGAGGGCGTGGACGGGCACGTCCTTGGCCCCAAAGATCCACGCTCTCACGAGCGTCGCTGCGTCTTTACTAAATTGTTGTCGGGCGATGCGATTCTCCCACTCGCCTGTAGTCTTTTAGAGCCGCCCGTCTCGTACCGCACGGTCGCGATTTGCGTCAACCCCAGCACCAGGCTCCGTCTTGATTGTCTGGGAGCCGGCCTTCCTTACATGCGTCCGTTCGCGTTTACGATTTTCGCCGGCGCCTTTCTCCTGTTTGCAGTTCAACCGCTTATCGGGAAATACCTGCTGCCTTGGTTTGGTGGCGGCCCGGGGATCTGGGCCACCTGCCTCCTCTTCTTTCAATGCGTGCTACTGGGCGGCTATGTCTATGCCCACCTTTCAGCGACGAAGCTCTCGCCGAAGAAACAGGCGATCGTTCATGGAGTGCTTCTCCTCGTTGCACTGTTAACGCTTCCCATCATTCCCGGCGTCCAATGGAAACCGCGCGGAGACGAATCTCCCATCGTGGGCATTTTACTTCTGCTCTCGGTCACCATCGGCGTTCCCTACTTCGTCCTCTCGGCCACCGGACCGCTGTTGCAGCAGTGGTTCAGTCTCACGCATCCCGGCCGTTCGCCGTATCGGCTGTACGCGCTTTCGAATGTCGGTTCGCTCATCGCGCTTCTCGCCTATCCGTTCTTTTTCGAACGCGCATTTTCGCGGCAAACTCAAGCCACACTCTGGTCGATCGGACTCGCCGTCTTCGCCATCGGCTGTAGCTGGTGCGCGTGGCACGTTTGGAAATCGGCTGCGCAGCCAGCAAGCGAAGTTCCCCTCGCTCCGGTGGGTCCGCGTCCGCCACCGCTCGAGCGGTTTCTCTGGTTCTGTCTCGCAGCCGTCGCCTCGATCCTGCTCCTCGCCACGACCAACAAGCTTTCGCAGGACCTCGCCGTCATTCCGTTTCTCTGGATTCTGCCGCTCGCGCTTTACCTGGTGACGTTCATCCTGTGCTTCGATCATCCGCGTTGGTACTCGCGCGGTTTGTTCAGCGGGCTCTTCGCGCTGGGAGCGTTGGTGGATTTGTACCTGCTCTTTTCCGGGCACAGCGCGCGGCTGCCGCAACAGGTCCTCGGCTACTCGCTCACGCTCTTCGCCGGATGCATGCTCTGCCATGGAGAACTCGTCCGACTCCGGCCGGAACCGGCATACGCGACTTCGTTTTATCTTCACCTGTCTGCGGGCGGCGCCGCCGGAGCTTTCCTCGTCGCCGTCATCGCACCACTCGTTTTCGACCGCTATTTCGAACTGCAGCTCGGACTTTGGCTCCTCAGCTACTTCGTCGCGATCGTCGCATTTATCCACCGCAGCGTGATCCTCGCCGTCGGAACAGCGGTGGGCGCATTCGCCGCCACCTTCGTCATCCCCGCACTCCAGACGACGGCGAAACGCAACACCGGCTCGTGGACCCTGTTCATCGAGAAAGTCGGCGGGTTCTATCGCGAACACTGGGCGTTCATCGTGGTGCTGCTGGTCATGTTTATCGTCGGAACGGTGGCGCGTCGCGGTTGGATCCGCGAATGGCAATTCCGCACGGGAAACTTCCTGATGTTGTTCTCTCTCGTGCTCGGAGTCCTATTCATCGCGCAAATCAGGAAAGACGGAGGGGAAGCGATCAGCACCTCGCGCGGCTTTTACGGAGTGCTCAAGGTCTTCGAGCACAATCCTGCCGAGGCCGACCTCCACTACTATACGCTCGTTCATGGCGTCACGTCTCACGGGTTGCAATTCACTGGCGAGCGACGGGCGAACTGGCCCACGACTTACTACGCGGAATCCAGCGGCATCGGCCTGGCCATTGATCATCTGCCGCCCCTGCCCCGCCGCCATATCGGCCTGGTGGGGCTCGGAACGGGAACGGTCGCAAGCTATGGTCGCGTCGGCGATCGCGTCCGTATCTACGAAATTGATTCACACGTTGAACAGCTCGCGCGCAGTCGCTTCACTTACCTTGAGCGTTGCCCGGCGACGGTCGAGATCGTCATGGGAGACGCGCGCCTGTCGATGGAACGCGAGCTGGCGGAGCAACACCCGCAAGGTTTCGACGTGCTCGCACTTGATGCATTCAGCAGCGACGCGATTCCCGTTCATTTGCTCACAAAGCAGGCATTCGAGACCTACCTGGCGCATCTCAAGCCAGATGGGATTCTCGCGGTCCACACGTCGAATCGCTACCTCGATCTCGAACCGGTGCTGCAGCGGCTCGCCGTGGAATTCGGCATGAAGGCGGTCACGATCATCGACAATCCGCCCGCTGATAAATGGTGGATCTTTCGCACAACTTGGATGCTGGTCACGAAAAAATCGGCTCTACTCGAACGACCTGAAATCAAAGCAGCGATCGGCAAAGATTCACCGCCCGTCCGCGACGTGTCATTGTGGACGGATGACCACGCGAGTGTGTACGAGATCTTGAAGTGACGGGTCGGAGTGTCTGACGATGCACGGGTTCGTTGGCGGTTTCCCGTGCCGCACCCTTTGCTTCACCGTTTCGTCTTTCCTCCCCGATGCCCCACGCTTTCTCCCGTCGCGATTTTGTACGGCTTACCGCCACCGCCACGCTCGCCGCTGTCGCGCCACGCACCGTGTCGGCCGCCTCCACGGAGCGCGATTTCAACGTGCTAAAGTTCGGCGCGGTGGGTGACGGCCAGACGCTCGACTCGCCGTCCATTCAACGGGCGATCGACGCCGCAGCCGCCGTGGGCGCTGGCGCTCGCGTGATCGTTCCGGCAGGTCGCAGCTTCGTCGTCGGCACGTTGGAACTTCGCAGCGACATCGAGTTCCACCTCGAGGGCAATACCGAGCTCAAGGTGAGCATGGACCCCGCGCATTATCGTGAACGTGCCATGCTCCTCGCGCACGGCGCCGAGCGGTTGAAAATTTCGGGCACCGGCAACCTCAACGGCCGCGCTCGCGAGTTCATGACGGGCTACGATGAAGCCGGCGAGTGGTGGCTGCCCAAAGAGTTTCGCCCGCGGATCGCGGCTCTGACGGGCTGCCGCGATCTCGAGGTGCGCGATATCAGTTTCAGTGAAGCGCCGAGCTGGGGACTGCACTTGATGGGTTGCGAACGCGTGCTGATCGACGGCGTGCGGATCCATAATCTTCTCGATGTGCCGAACTGCGATGGCATCGACCCGGATCATTGCCGCGACGTTGAGATTCGAAACTGCCACATCGTGTGTGGTGATGATGCGATCGTGATCAAAACGACTCGCCAAGGCATGAGTCACGGTCCGTCGGCGCGCATCTACGTCCACGATTGTACAATCGAGACTCAGGACTCCGGTCTGAAGATTGGCACCGAGACGACGCAGACCATCGAGGATGTTCGGTTCGAACGCTGTAAGATCATTTCCAGCTGCCGCGGCCTGACAATTCAACTGCGCGACGAGGGTGATGTTCGAAACATTCGGTTCAGCGATATCGAGTTCGTGTCACGCTATCACTCCGATCCCTGGTGGGGACGTGGCGAAGCGATTTCGTTCACGGCTTTGCCTCGCAACCCCCAGACGAAGGTCGGCAAGATCGAGAACGTCACCGTGAAGAACGTGACCGGCCGGGCCGAGAACAGTATCCGCATCGAGGGGACGTCCGCATCACGGGTGAGCAATGTGACATTCGAAAACGTTGCCGTTCGCTTTGGGCGATGGACGCGGTATCGCGGCGGGATCTTCGACAATCGGCCCACGACCGCAGTGACGGCGCTCGAGGACCACGGCACGCCCGCGTACTGCGTCCGTCACGCTGATCAAATCACACTCAACTCCTGTCGGGTGACCTGGGAGGACAACCCGCCGGAGTATTTCACGCACGCCGTGGAATCAGAAAACGTCGCCGACCTTAAGATGATCGCTTTCGTCGGGACGTCCGCGCACCCCGAGCGACTCCCCGCATTTGTGACGAGCGCGAAATCCGGCTAGGGGCTGTTTGGGAATTCTGCCATTACTAGGAACCCCGTGCCGCGGGATCAGCACCGAGTCGATCCACGGATTCCGGAATACGACCCGTATCCCAGTACTGACGGTCGGGGCAGCGATCTTTCCCACGTCCGTCCTCCGTGTTCTCCGCCACCTCCATGTTTCTCACCCAAGCGCCCAAATCGAGGCGCCTCCAGCCCGCTCAACTGGCCGAGACTTCCAGGAGTGCCGCTGCCATGGCGTTGAACGGAGTCGCGATGCCGTGTTTGCGACCGAGACGAACGATCACGCCATTCCTGGCGTCGACTTCCATCGGGCGTCCTGCAGCGCGATCGGCATGCAAGGAGTTTACGGCATCGATCGGTGCCGCACGATAGCCGGCGAGCACGCTTTCCGTGAGGTCGTCCCCCAGGACTGCGCCTTCTGCGCGACCGACGGCGATGCACTCGCGCACCATTCCGCGCACAAGCTCAGTGAGACGTTCGTCGCGCATCACACCGGCCGGTTTCAGCAGCAGCGCTGAAATCGCGCCCACTGCATTGACGCAGAGTTTCCGCCACACCGCGCTCTTGAAATCAGCGGTTAAGGTCAACGCGATGTCTGTGCCGGCAAACAGCCCTGCAAACTCGCGCCCAAGCTGGTCGTCCTGCACCGCCATCTTCGCGGCACCTCGCTGCCGGATCACCGTGGAACTGACTCGTTCCGCGGGACAGTCGACCATCACCGGCACGATCCGGTCTGCGGCGACAAACGCGGAGAAACGTTCGCGGTGCTCCACGCCGTTCTGCAGCACGGCTACGGGCGCACCCTTCGCCCCGAGCGGCTTGAGCCATTGAGCGGCGCCGGCCGCATCATAAGCCTTGGTCGTGACGAGCACCCAGTCCACTGCCGGAGCCTTCGGAGGATCCGTAATGACTGCTGGACGAGCGACCATCGTCCGATCATCGGCAGACGTCACCCTCAGCTCTTCGAGCGATCGCCGCGCGCAGAGGAGGATCTGATGCCGGCCGGTTTGCTCGAGCCAGGCAGCCACCACTCCACCCACCGCCCCGGGTCCGACGATTGCAATGTACGCCATACGCGGAAGCTTCGCGGCGGATGGACGGGCGTCCACCTGAATGCACCGGCCCGGAGATCGACAACCCTGCGGCCCTTCCGGATAGTCCGTGCGGAACCAAGCGTGTTTTGTTTCCACCAAGGGACCGGCCATGAAGACGTTTCACTGTGATGTTTGCGGGAGTTTGGTTTTTTTTGAAAATGTTTCGTGCGTGCATTGCGGCCATGCCCTCGGATTTCTCCCTGATGTGCTGGATCTCAGCGCGGTGGAATTGGAGTCAGCCAAAATTCAACGGGCGCTGGCGCCGGCCGCCGGCGGTCGACGTTATCGCGTTTGCGCCAATGGCCAGCAGCACTCGGTGTGCAACTGGTTGGTCCCCGAGGAAGAGCCCGATGCGTTCTGCGCCTCGTGCCGGCTGAACGACGTCATTCCCGATCTGAGCGTAACCGGAAACCAAGCACGGTGGCACCGGCTCGAACTCGCCAAACGCCGCTTGGTTTACACGCTGCTCAAACTTGGCCTGCCGACCGACCGGGTGCCTTCAGAAAATCGTCCCTCGCTTCGTTTTCGATTCCTGGGCGAGACACGGGGCCAGCCGGGTCCGCTTACCGGGCACGAGGATGGTCTCATCACCATCAACATCACCGAAGCGGACGACGACGTCCGCGAACAACGGCGTGTGAGTTTGCTGGAGCCGCTGCGCACGCTGCTCGGCCACTTCCGTCATGAGGTGGCGCACTATTATTGGGACCGTTTGATTGCAGATTCGCCGTGGCTTGATCGCTTCCGCCAATTGTTTGGAAACGAGCGCGCTGATTACGGCGCCGCGTTGCAACGCCACTATCGCCACGGTCCCCCGATTGATTGGGTGGAGCGCAGTGTCAGCGCTTATGCGAGCGTCCATCCTTGGGAAGATTGGGCCGAAACGATGGCGCACTACTTCCACATCATCGATTCACTCGAGACGGCCGGCGGCTTTGGCATGTCACTGCGCCCGAAGCATCCCTCCGCCAGAATGATGACCGCCGATGCCCGGAAGATCGCAGAATCGCACCCCGGGTTTGAACAGCTCCTCGCGACGTGGTTTCCTCTAACTTACGCCCTGAATTCCTTGAACCGAGGCATGGGACTTCCGGACTTGTACCCTTTCGTACTTTCCGAAATTGCGGTCTCGAAACTCCGCTTCGTTCACGAAGTCATTGAAGAGGCGCAACGCACATCAGTTCATCGTCACTCGTACGGGGACGAAGCCCAGCAGGTCCCCTCACCGGCGTAAGCGCAACGAGCGCGTGCACCGTCTTCGCGGGAAGCGGGCGACCGACAGACTCTTTCTCAAAGATTTTACCGGGCCGGTTTTTCAAGCGTTTGCGCAATTCGGCCACGGCATCAGCACGGGCCGGCGTGCTGCAAGTTGATGATCCATGGCGCGCTGCAACGCGTAAGCCACTTCGTGACGAAGCCGGTGAGGCCGAAACCCAATCCACAAAACACCGCTCACCCATTTGAAGGACAAAATCTTGGATTGTCGGAAAAGCACGGGCGTGACGCATAGGAGGAATGCCCATTTTGCCTCTTCGTTGGTTCGTGGTTCTGGTCTCGCTGTTTATGATCACGGCAGGCGTCGACCAGTACTTCGCAAGCCTGCGAAAGAATGGGGCCGCCACCGTCGCCAGCCAGCGGATCGAGGTCGCCGAATTCATGGCGGCTGCGAAGGCCGGCCAACTCAGCGGCGGCCGGATCATCTATCGCACCAACACCGCGGGTCTCGCCGATTTGTCCGCCGCACAGGAAACCGGTGATCCCGCCAAAGTTGTTCGGACCACGGCGCGCATTACTGACGAGGACCTCGCGGTTCTGCGAGCCCAGCACTTTGGGGAAGACGATACTGTCAGCTATGTCGCATCGCAGCGCGTCAGCGGGATCCAGCGTACTGCCACCATCGCGCACGCGCTGACTCAACCTTTGGCCATCTTGGTTTTCCTCGCGACGATCCTGGTGGTGGTTCAGCGGTTTGCCGGCCGGTTCAGCAGCTTTTCCAGGCAGCAGCTGCAGTCCGTCACCTCGCCCGTCAAATTCTCGTCGGTCGCCGGCTGTGACGAAGCGAAAGACGAGGTTCATGAGGTCGTTGAATTTCTCCGTGACCCTTCCCGCTTCCGCGAAACCGGTGGACGCATGCCCAAAGGCGTTCTGCTGGTTGGACCTCCTGGCACAGGCAAAACGATGCTGGCCAAGGCCGTCGCAGGTGAGGCGAAAGCCCATTTCTACAGCCTCAGTGGCTCCGACTTTGTCGAACTCTACGTCGGCGTCGGTGCTTCCCGCGTGCGTTCACTTTTCAAGAAGGCCCGCGAGACCGCGCCCAGCATCATCTTCATCGACGAAATCGATGCGGTCGGTCGTCAACGCGCGTCGGGTGACTCGAACGGTGCGCAGCAAGAGCACGATCAAACTCTGAACGCCTTGCTCGTCGCAATGGACGGATTTGATTCCGAAGACGCGGTCGTGGTATTCGGTGCGACGAATCGCCCCGACACCATGGACCGTGCGCTACTGCGGCCCGGCCGCTTCGATCGTCAGGTCTCAGTCGGTCTCCCTGATCTGGGTGGACGCGTGGCCATTCTTCAGGTGCACGCCGGTGCCGTGAAGCTGGATCCGAGTGTTGATCTGCGTGAAGTTGCGAAAACGACGCCCGGCTTTTCCGGCGCTGATCTGGGCAATCTTTTGAACGAAGGAGCGATCCACGCCGCACGGCATCGGCGCCCGACGGTCACGATGCCCGATCTGGATGAAGCGCGCGACAAGATCAATTGGGGCCGCGAAACGCGCCGCGTGATGACGCCGCACGACAAGCGGGTTATTGCGTATCATGAAGCTGGTCACGCCCTCATGCAGGTGATCTCGGGCGAGGACACGATCAAGCTGCAGAAGGTCACGATCATTCCGCGCGGCCGCTCACTCGGCAGCACTCACTTCACGCCCGAACGCGACCTGTTGAATTACTCGCAGGAGCAGCTGATCGCGAAGCTCCGTTGCCTGATGGCCGGACGCGTCGCCGAGGAACTCGCGATCGGTAGCATCACCAGCGGTGCCTCTGGCGATATCCAGGAAGCCACCCGGACCGCGCGGCAAATGGTGTTCGAATGGGGCATGTCCCCACTCGGGTTCATGGCTCTGTCTCGCTCTGAAGGCGAACAAGCCATCGCGAGTCCGCAAACATTTCATGAAGCGGAAGCTCACGTTCGAGCTCTGTTGGACGGCAACTACGCCGCAACGACGGAAGCGCTGAAAGCCACTCTCCCCGCGCTGGATAAAATCGCGGAAGAGCTGATCAACAAAGAGACCATTATCGGCGACGATGTCCGCCGGATCTATCACGACTTTCAGGCCGCAAAGTCGGGATCCGTTTAAGCGTCTGGTTGTCTTAGCCGTAATGCCAGATCCCTCGCACTCATCTGTTGAAGCCGGCCCAAACCCGGCGCACCACTGGCGTCAGTATTTCGGTAAAACTCAGGACGCCGGTCACGACATCGACTTACCGCTGAGCCCCGCCGGTTCGTCTCGCCGCGAGTCGGTCGGCGACCACGGGACGGAACGGGTGGTGCTGTTCCGTTTCGATGACGACGTTGTGGAAAATCCTAACGAATTGGGTCATCGGATTCTATTTTCCGCCCGCGAAGAAGACGAGCACCCGGACCTCGTCGGCACCGAAGACTTCGGATGAGGCTCTGCCGCGCGAGGGGGCCTTGCTCGCGCGAAAATCCCGCCGTCCGACGAATAAAATCGTTGAGTTACAGCGTTCCACCGAGCGCCGACACAGACGTCGCGGAGAGAAACGCCGAACAATTCTCAGATGGTGTTAAGTCAGCATGAGGCGAATTCAACACCTTGTGCCCTCGTGCTTCCTTGGTGCCGTCTGTGTTCCCCTGTTTTGGTCGGTTTGGAGATAAAAAACTCAGGCTAGAAACGTCGCGACAGCCCCAACGTTGGCCCCAATGCATTCAGTCCGGGGTTTACCTTGTCCATTCCACGGTTCGAGATGTGTTGGAAATAAAGGCCTGCAGACCATCGCCAGCCCGAGGACGTCCAATAACGAACTCCCGAGTGGATCAGCCAATTCAGATTGAAGTCCTGCCCCTGCCCTCCGGCTACTTCGTAACCCTTGCTGTCCATCACGCCGAATCCGCCTCCACTGGCGAAAAAGCAGTCGAAGCGGCCTGAGGGATGGCGCCACTCGAGTTCACCTGCGGCGGCGACGCCCAGGTAATAGTCCTCGGGTCCGCGCGCGATCGGTTCCAGCAACAGACTGAACCGCGATTGGATGACGAAGGTACCGCCATGCCACGGACGCTCGATGATCGGCGGGATTTTCAGGGAAAAGATCTGCGGCAAAATCGTGTAGCTGAGCGGCGTCGCCGCACCACTGACTCTCCACAGCACACCTGTCATCGCCTCCCAT
>JBDSPT010000173.1:0-7697 GCA_039930205.1 Opitutus sp.
TCGTCATTGCGGGACTCTGGCCCAAGCCACTGCCAGTCGAAGTCGCTGTCGTTAGCCGCGGAGCCATTCTGGTGGCGCTGAAAATGAATAAGGCATGACGCGGGTGAGAAATCGGCACGTCATCTCCAGTCCCGTTGCCGGCCGGCGGCCGAAGATTGACTGGAAACCCGGCGCGCTTGTCACAGCAGGCGAAGCCAGCATCGCCGTTCCGAGACGCGCGGTACTGACATTTTGGATATAGGTGGTCAGGTCCAGGCGCAGGCTCGGGTGCAGGCCGCGGCCTCGAATCGCGAGCTCGCTGGCGCACAACTCGAACGGGCACGCGCCACTGCGACCATGGGAGATCGCTGCGCGACGTGCGTGGCAGGTTTCGCTTTGCGTTCGCCGGCGCGAAGGATTGGTTGAGCTTCGATGCCTGATTTCACGGACACGATTGCCGCTCCCGCGACTCCCAACGGGACCTCCGCACTCGCGGTAGTTCGTATCAGTGGTCCGGACACGCTTCGGATCGTGGAGGATCTCTGGCGGGACGCCCCCCCACCCCGAACGGTCCGGCGCGGTGATTATCGAAGTGTCGGTGGTGAGCTGATTGATGACGTGCTGTACGTCCATCTCCCGGGTCCTCGATCTTACACCGGCGAAGATGTGCTCGAAATCTCTTCGCACGGGAATCCATTCATCTTGCAGAAGATCTTGGAAGACTTGCACCGCCGGGGATGCCGGCCCGCCGATCCAGGCGAGTTTACGCAACGTGCGTTTCTCAACGGACGCTTGGACCTGAGTCAGGCCGAGGGAGTGATGGACGTGATTCATGCCCGCAGTGAACGCGCTCTCGCGGCCGCCAATCGTCAGCTGCGCGGCTCTCTTGGGCGAAGAATGGAGTCACTCATTGCTGGATTGTTGGAGATTCTTGCGCGGGTCGAAGCATATATTGACTTCCCGGACGAGGATTTGCCGGTGGAGGATCGGTCGATTGTCGCGGGTCAACTCGCAGCCCTGATACGGGAAAGCTCAGACCTTCTGGCCACCAATCATTATGGAACGGTGCTTCGCGAGGGCGTTTGCACCGTTATCATCGGTCGGCCAAATGTCGGTAAGAGCAGCCTTTTGAATCGGCTCGTGGGCAGCGATCGCGCTCTGGTTAGCCCTGAACCGGGTACTACCCGGGATTTCATCGAAGAGCGTGTGATGATCGGGCCGCATTGGTTGAGGTTGATCGACACGGCTGGACTCAATCCCTCCCCTGCCCCGTTGGAACGCCTAGGAATACAGAAAACCGTGGAACGTGCCCAGGCCGCTGATCTGTTCCTCGTCGTACATGAAGTCGGGGGCGAAAGGGACTTGGAAGCTTCTATAGACGAAAGACTTACTCCTAATAACAGCGTCATCGTGTTGAATAAGAGCGATATACAAGTTTCTCAGCATCCGGCTGAGGAGGGAGCGATTCACGTCTCTGCATTAACCGGGGAAGGAATTGATCGGCTGACCTCGGCCATCACAGCCAAGATCGATGCCTTCGGAGGTGACGCGAATGACGAGTCGATCGCGATAAACTCCCGCCATGCTACTGCGCTTGGGACGGCTCAAACGGCTCTTCGCTCCGCAAATGAGAATCTGAACAACAGCGGACCGGTAGAACTTCTCGCAAGCGATCTCCGATCAGCCTTGACGAGCTTCGGTGAAATTTCCGGCCGCGTCGACAACGAGCGCATGCTGGATGCGTTATTTGCGACCTTCTGCGTCGGAAAATAGCGATCTTGCCGTGACGACTGGGACGGCTGATGGTCGCCGGTTTGAAAACTTATGAGTGATCGCGAGAAGATTTACGATGTGATCGTGTGCGGTGCGGGGCACGCGGGTGTCGAGGCTGCACTAGCGGCATCAAGGATGGGAGCCTCTACCCTGCTTCTCACGGGAAATATCGACACGATCGGTCAAATGAGCTGCAACCCAGCCATCGGTGGCCAAGCCAAAGGCCAGATTGTCCGCGAAATTGACTCGTTGGGTGGAGAAATGGCGGTCAACGCGGACGTCACCGGCATTCAGTTCCGGCTACTTAACGAATCCAAGGGGCCGGCGGTTCAGTCTCCGCGGGCGCAATGCGACAAAAAAGCTTACCAACTTCGGCTTAAGCACACCATTGAACTGCAGCCGAACCTTCAACTCTTTCAAGCGACGGTTACGGGGCTGATGTTCGAGAGCGGCCGTGTTGTCGGATGCCGAACTAATCTGGATTTGGATTTCCGGGGGCGGACCGTGATCGTCACGACCGGTACATTTCTGCGGGGTCTGATGCACATCGGCCAAAACAAGAATGAAGGCGGCCGACTTGGCGACTTCAGTGCGCAAACACTCTCGGCGAGTTTCCTGGAGGCCGGCATCGAGCTTCAGAGATTGAAGACTGGCACGCCGCCGCGGTTACTGGGCCGCAGTCTCGATTTCAGTAAAATGCAGGAGCAAAAGGGTGACGGGTCGCCGTGCTTCTTTGCCTTCCACGACACCCGGGGAGACACCAATCTGTTCCACGTGGAACACAGCCACGCTCGCCGAATCGGATGGGCTCCCGGTTGTGAACAAGTTTCGTGTTGGCTGACCTACACTACCGAGCAGTCCGCAGAGCTCGTCCGCGCCAATCTTCACCAGTCAGCCATGTACAGTGGTGAGATAGAAGGCGTCGGGCCAAGGTATTGCCCAAGTATTGAAGACAAAATCGTGCGCTTTGCCGACAAGCCGCGGCATCTGTTATTCCTCGAACCAGAGGGGAGGGGAACGGATGAATTCTATGTGAATGGCTTGTCAACAAGTCTGCCATTCGACGTTCAGCTTGATCTTGTGCACAGCGTTCCCGGTCTCGAATCAGCGGTGATTCTTCGACCTGCGTACGCGGTTGAGTACGACTTCGCGCCCCCGACTCAACTGCTGGCGTCATTAGAATCGAAGAAGGTCGAGAACCTGTTTTTCGCCGGTCAGATCAATGGCACTTCCGGCTACGAAGAAGCGGCCGCGCAAGGCTTGGTTGCGGGGGTCAACGCGGTTAACAAGGCGAGGGGGGTAGAACCGCTGATCATCCAACGCAATGAGGGTTATATCGGCGTGCTCATCGATGACCTGGTAACAAAAGGCACGAAGGAACCCTACCGGATGTTCACCAGTCGGGCGGAACATCGGCTGTTATTTAATCATGGAAGCGCAGAACTACGACTGTCGCATCATGCAGCCCGTTTCGGACTCATCGGGATCGAGAGACAAACTCGCATCGCGGAGAAGAAAGCCGCCATCGAAGCCTGCGTAAGCTGGCTAGAAACCAACCGTTCCGAAGGGAAAACCTGGGGTGAACATATCCGACGAAATCGCGCCATGGCATTGCCAGAACCCATTTCATCCCAGCCAAGAGCGGTGCAAGAAGAGGCGTTGTATCGCGTTGCCTATCAGGGGTATCTGGAGCGAGAGCACAAGCATGTAGCCAAAATACACCGGCTCGAGTCCTTAAGAATTCCACCGTCGCTCGACTACGCGCAGGTTCGGGGTCTTCGGCGGGAGAGCATCTCAAAGCTAACTGATATCCGACCAATGACGCTGGGACAGGCGAGTCGAATCAGCGGAGTGAGTCCGGCCGATATCAGCATCTTGATGATTAAGATCGAAACGGGTAGGGGAGACTCGACGAACATGGATCCCAGATTATGAGCGAGACAGCACCTTCATCGCGACCAGTCGGGTACTTCGAGGAACTGATGTCCGAACGCCGGTTGGACCTGGCCCGTGAACTCGGCCGGATTCTACCCGAACCGACGACCATTGTGTGTGAGATCGGTGCAGGTCATGGTCATTTCCTCACCGCGTACGCCCAATCCCACCCAACGGAGCTCTGTATCGGTATCGACATCATTGGCGACCGGGTCGCTCGCGCCCACCGTAAACGCGACCGGGCAGGACTCGATCGGCTCCACTTTCTGCACGCCGAGGCCCGGCTGTTCCTCGAACAACTCCCTTCTAAGACGAAAATCCACCGAACCTTTGTTCTCTTTCCCGATCCGTGGCCGAAGCAGCGCCATCACAAGCACCGGATTCTCCAAGGAGACTTCTTAACTGCGCTCCACGCCCGCTGCACGACCCACGCAGAACTTTTTTTTCGTACGGACTATCGCCCCTATTACGACGACGCATTGAGTGCGCTCACCGCCCATCCACTGTGGATGGTCACTGAAATCACGTGGCCGTTCGAACACCGTTCGGTTTTCCAAGACCGGGCCGAAACCTACTCCTCGATCAGCGCGCTCGCGCAAGCGGAGGCGCCATAAGATCGACGACGATTTTGGCGGCCCTCGCTAATGAAAGCCCGCGCCGGGTCCCAAGCCCATCTCAGGGGTTGACGGAAACTGTCCGGATGCCATTCCTGTTTCCTTTTCCCCCGAGCGATCCTGTTCTCCGCATCCATGTCCCGAGTCACTCAACTCGTCACTTATATCTTCCTTTTAATTGTCTCTCCCGCTGCTTTCGCAGCTGAGGGAGGAGGGGAAGGAGTCGCGCCTAGCGCGGCACGATTCAGTGTCGGATCAGAATGGACGATCACCAGTAGTATGATCACAGGGTGGATTGTATCTGCCTTGTTGGTGCTGCTCATTCTGTGGCTCATCGGCAAGCCATCCGTCATCCCTTCCAGAGGGCAGGCAGTGATCGAAACGTTACTTGAAAGTCTGCGCGAGATCTTCGAGCCCATCATCGGCAAACGCGCTTTTTCGACCGCCTTTCCCATCCTGATCACGTTTTTCATCTTCATCCTTTTTCACAATTGGATGGGTCTGATCCCAGGTGTCGGAACGATGGGTTGGGGTCATGACGTCGACGGACACTTCCATCTCACGCGCCCGCTAATCCGCCCGTTCAATTCCGACTTCAACGGCACGATCGCGCTCGCCTTGGTTTCATTCGGTGCATGGGCGATCATCGTATTCCGATTCGCAGGCGTTGCCGTGATTGCCAAGGATCTCTTTGGCAACAAAGCGGAAAAAAGCGAAACGCCAGGCTGGCTGTATCCGATACTATCGCTCGTTTTCCTGATCGTCGGTTTGATTGAAGTCTTTTCGATCGCGATCCGCCCCTTCACGCTTTCGGTCCGACTGTTCGGCAACGTGTTTGGTGGCGAGAACCTGCTTCACGGCACGGGCTTTTTCTTCGTCTTCTACTTCATGGAACTGTTGGTCGGTCTGATTCAGGCACTCGTGTTCACTTTGCTGACGGCCGTCTATATTGGCCTGCTGGTGAACCACGGTGATGATCACGCGCATGACGAACACGGCCACGCTGCTGACGCGGCGAAGCACTAAACTGCATTTACCGTCGGGAGCGTGCAAACGTGCGCACGGCGGCAGCCAACAACAAAACAATACTACCACCTATGCTCCCCATCGCTGAACTCACCGGCAATATCGCCAGCGCGTTTGGTCTTCTCGGCGCCGCTCTCGGCGTCGGTTTGATCGGCCTCAAAGCCGCCGAAGCCGTCGGCCGTAATCCCGCCGCTTCCGGCAAAGTCCTCGTTCAAGCCATCATCGGAATGGCGCTCGCGGAAGGTCTCGGCATTCTCGCGCTGTTCCTCGCCAAGTAAGCTGTCATTGGCAGCGCGATACACTCGCGCTGCCGTCCCCTTTTCGCATTTCTGTCATGATGATGCCTCTTCTTCTCGCTGCCGCCACCGAGCACGCCGAAGCGTCCAACCCGATCGAGGGTCTCCGGCAAACGTTTGAGCATTTCGGCGTCGAGCCGAAGTTCATCCTTTTTCAGCTCATCAGCTTCCTCGTCGTTCTTGTCGTTCTCTACAAGTTCGGCATCAAGCCCGTCACGGCGACGATGGAAGAGCGGAACCGGAAGATCGAATCCGGCATCAAGTACGCGGAAGAAATGCAGGCAAAGCTCGCTGCCACTCAACAGGAGACCGCCGCTGCCCTGAAGAAAGCTCAAATCGAGGCGAGTCGGATCGTGGAAGAAGCCCGCAAGACGGCCAAAGACTATCTCGACAAGCAGACCCAGGAAGCCTCAGGTCGCGCGTCCGAACTACTCGCGAAGGCGCAGCAGGCAATCGAACTTGAGCATAAGAAAATGCTCGCCGATGCGCGCACGGAAATCGCCCGCCTGGTCGTTGTAACGACGGAACGGGTACTCGCCAAACGTCTGACTGATTCGGATCGCGCTTCTTACAACGAAGCGGCGGCGCGCGAACTCACGTCGGTCTAAGTTTCCTTCTGCTCTGCCATGGCCTCCGCGCAAAAACAGATTCAGCAACTCGCCCGTCAGTTCTACAAACTCAGCTTCGCGAACGGAGCCATTTCGAGTGAGCAAGTCGCAGGCGTGTTGGAATACATCGAGAAACATCGGCCCGCACATGCCGCCGCTGTCCTCAAGGCCTACTATCGCCTCGTCGCAGCTGAAATAGCTCGCGGCGAAGCAACCGTCGAACACGCAGGTCCCATCCAAGCCTCGGCCTTAAATGGGATCGCAGCGGCGCTCAGCCGTAAATACGGCCGCGCAGTGACCGCCGTTGACAAGCAAAACGACAGCCTCATCGCCGGTGTTCGCGTCCGAATCGGCGATGATCTTTACGAATCCTCCGTCGCCGGCCAACTCGCCGAGCTCGCCGAAGCTGTCTGATCATTTTAACTAACGTAACCCAGCCCCACATTTTCCGCGATGAGCACCGTCCTCGACCAAATTGAACAGCAGATCGCCCGGCTCTCGAGCAAGGCCGTCAAAAAGAACACCGGACACATCCGCACCGTCGCCGACGGGGTCGCCAAAATCGACGGCCTCTCGGATGTGATGTACAACGAGATGGTCCAGTTCCCAGGCGGAACGATCGGCATCGCGCTCAACCTCGAAGAAGACGAAGTCGGTTGCGTGGTTCTCGGTGACATTTCTCAGCTCAAGGAAGGCGACGAAGTTCGGACCACGGGCAAGCTTCTTTCGGTGCCCGTAGGCCGCGCATTGTTAGGCCGCGCAGTGGACGCGCTCGGCAATCCGGTTGATGCAAAAGGTCCGATCGCCGCAACGGAATATTATCCCGTCGAGAAGATCGCGCCAGGCATCATCGTTCGCAAATCCGTGTCTCAGCCGCTGTTCACCGGCATCATGGCCATCGATTCCATGATCCCGATTGGCCGCGGCCAACGCGAGCTGATCATCGGTGACCGTGGCACCGGCAAGACGACGATCGCGATCGATACGATTATCAATCAGGCGAAGATTAACAAAGTTGGACTAGCGAGCGGCGATCCGAAATTCCGCCCGGTCTATTCGATCTACGTCGCCGTTGGTCAAAAGAACTCAAACATCGTTCGTACGATCGGAGCCCTCGAAGCCGCCGGCGCCCTCGAGTACACGATCATCGTCGGTGCACCTGCCGCCGATAATCCAGCGAATCAATACCTCGCGCCGTTCTCGGGTGCCGCCATGGGTGAGTGGTTCATGGAAAATGGCATGGATGCGCTCATCGTTTATGATGATCTCTCCAAGCACGCCGTTGCTTACCGTCAGATCTCCCTGATTCTGAAACGGCCTTCCGGTCGCGAAGCATATCCTGGCGATGTGTTCTATCTTCACAGCCGTTTGCTTGAACGCGCCGCGCGTCTCGACGGCAAAGGTTCTCTCACCGCGCTCCCAATTATTGAAACGCAAGCGGGCGACGTGTCTGCTTACATTCCCAC
>JBDSPT010000174.1:0-7210 GCA_039930205.1 Opitutus sp.
GGGCAATGATTGCACGTGAAAAAGACCACCAGCACCTTGGCGGCTTTGAAATCCCCCAATCGGTACGAGCGACCGTCCGTCGCGGGTAGATTGAAATCAGGAGCGTGCTGTCCGAGCTCCAGCGTGAAGGGCGTTTGCGGCGAAGAACTCATCTCGCGAGCGTGCTCAGCAAGCTCACGTTCGCAAGCCGGGCGGGTCATCTGTCAGAGCGCGGAAGGTCCGCCAAATGCGGCTTCCTGTGGCGCTCGTACGGGCGCCACCTCTACCTCGGTTTCATGCGCGTGACCTTGTAGACCTTCCCCGTTTTGTCGTAAGTGGTCCATTCGCCGACTTGCTTTCCTCGTTCGAAGGAACCCGATCGCATCTTCGTGCCGTCCTTCCGAAGCCACTCCCAGTAGCCGGTCATGGTTTCGCCTGACTTCATGCCGGTCGCCCAAACGCTGCCGTCGGCATGATGCAGCACGAACTTTTTTGCTCTGGGGTTCTTCGGCATAATCGCCACGCGGATCGAAGACCGCGTTACGACCCGCTCTTCCGAAAAATGATCAGGTGCTGTCGCGGCAACGAACGGATCGTCACGACATGCTCGAGCGGGAGGGCGCTCATCTCTTTGATCACTTGCTGCTCCGTCATTTTGTGCAGCGGTTTGATCGGGACCTCGGGGTCTTCGCCGCGATACTCGACGAACGCGATCCGTCCTCCCGGTTTCAAATTGCGGCAGAGCGCCTGCATCAACTCTGCGGGTTGGCTCATCTCGTGGTAAACGTCCACGATGAGCGCCAGGTCCACTGGTGCCGGTAGTTTGGGATCGTCCACGGTTCCCTGAACACCGGTGACGTTCCCGATCTTTCGTTCACGCATGTTGCGCGCGAGCTTCTCGAGCATTTCGGTCTGGATCTCTTCGCCAAAAACGTGGCCTTGGGGTCCCACCGCTTCCGCGAGACGCCATGTGAAATAGCCCGTGCCGCATCCGATATCCGCGACGTCATCACCTGGCTTCAGTCCCAGCGCCGCCAATACAAGATCCGGACGCTCCTCTTGCTCGCGTTCGGGCCGCTCGAGCCACGGAGCGCCCTCGTGCGTCATGAAGTGCGCGATCTCGCGGCCATAATAGTACTTGCCAAAACCATCCCGTGTCTTCGGCCCCTCGCGATAAAGCGAGTTCGACTCCGCTGGCGGCGCCGAATGAAGAACGCTCAATCCGACCGCGAAACCAATGGCCAGCACCCGCCAGAGTTGTGCACGCATGCCACACGTTGGCACCGCCCGCACGCGCGCGCAAAACTTTAGTCAGAGCTGAGCGTATCAGCGGTAGAACTGTTCCCCAGCCGCGTTCACCACGGACGCGTGTCCGCGCCGGGTAGGCGTATTCACCGCCTACATCATATTCATAAATATCGGGGCATGCCGCCGCGCACTTCACCTCCGGAGCACGCGTCCTTGGCGATTTCGCCACAGCAACCGTGTAGCCACGCCTGTGAGGGCGTGGATGGGCATGTCCCTGAGCCCAAAGCCCCCTCTCATGAACGTGGCTACACCGCTCAAGCCAGGCGCAGCCGACGACTCGGCAGTCGCAACGCCCACGCGGGCATGGTGAGCCAATCGTCCTTCGCGCCGACAGGGGACGGATAGCACACGCGCATCACCGTGCAATTGCAGGCGTCCTGAAACTGCAAGCGGGGCAAGCCGGCGAGGCACGGAATATCCTGCAATACGGAAGTCACGCGGGACATCAATTCGTTACCCGGCACGCGATCGGTCTGCAGCGCAATCACCAATGCCTGCATGGTGTCCAACGCGTCAGGCGGCACCGGACAGAACGTGGGCACCAGCCCGTCCGCATCGCGGAAATTCCACCCGTCCGTCAGCACGTATCCACAGGCGTATGCCATGCTCACCCACGGCGCTCCCAACGCATCGGCCTGCAATTTCGCCTGGCGACGCGATTCGAACAACGCGATCACCGGGTGCTGCGGGTTTTCGCTGAGGCGGATGAGGCGGACCGCCGGATCGGCCGTGCCCTTGGATGACTTTCCCCCGCGGCCGGAAGAAACGAATTTGGTAAGCCAGGACATGGATTAATTGAGAAAGTCGGCTCGGATGCGGTTTTGCGTGAGTGCTTATTTCTTCACTGCCGCTTTGTCCCTGGCCGCTTTCATCGCCGCGCGTTCCGCAGTGTCGAGTCGGCCATCCTTGTTTGTGTCGAACGTCGTTATTTCTTCCTTCGTGCTCGTCCAGCCCGCGGCCTTCTCCTTTGTCACCTCCGCTGCTTCCTTCGTTTTTTCGGTGACCGCTCTTCCCGCCTCTAAGGCTTTGTCGGCGACCACCTTGCTAACCTCGACCGTCTTGTCCTTGGCCTTGATCGTCGCCTCCTTCGTCACTGCGTACGCGTCCCTCGACTTTTCCGTGGTGACTTCGGCCGCATGCTTCGTACCCGCTGCCGCCTTATCATACAGTTCAACGGCTTTCTCTTTGGTCACCGTTGCGGCTTTCTTCGTCGCGTCAGCGACGTCGTGCGCGGTTTCTTTCACCAACTCCTTCGCTCTCTCCGCTTTACCTTCTTCGGCGCGCAACGGGGAGGTCGAGAGGGCAAAGAAGCAGTAGATTGCGAAAGCGATATAACGGATCATGTAGCAGCTTGATATCGATCACCCTGCGCACTGAACCGTGTCTGACAATACTTCCTCGTGAACATTAAATGGGATCGCACATTTTTCACATCTATGACGGCGCAAGAGACGTTGTGGCCAGTCCTCCCCAAGGGGCGCCTACTCGTTCTGGCTCAGCCGCGACGTTCAGATGGTTTTCCGACCGAGCACCACCTTGCCTCGGGGAGAAGTCGCCGGCCTGGCGGCATCTTCGACCGAAACGAAAAAGCCCACGGATTCTGGTCTGGCTGACACCGGCACTGAGAACGAATAGAGCCCGCCGGCCGACGCCGCGTCGGGCAGTGAACCCGCCTCTTGGAATTGACCGGTTTGCGGATCCTCGAGCCAGAGGTGATAACGTTGACCCGGCTCGAGCGCCGGCAGATTGCGCACTCCAATGAACCCTTGATTGCTGCTGGGATCGTACACCGCATACCCCTGGCCCGTGCCGCTGTTCGATCGCGAGGCGGCGGGCAGATTCTGCGGCTTCTCCCAGAACTGCTCTGCCAAGGACGCCAGCTGGATGAACGACGCATCGGAGTCCCGCGGCCGTTCTTTCAGCGTGAACTGCGCGGATCGCGTCTGTGCGGGATCAAGCCCTACGACAACGATCACCGGACGATCACTGAGCGAGCCACGCCGCACCTGCTGTACGGCGATCGTTCCGAGACTAAGCGCAATCACTGCGGCGATCCCCCAACGCGCAACCGTCATCCAGAGCGGACGCTCCGGTCTACGTTCCAGCACGAACGGCGACGTGCTCGCCGCGTCGATCCGCGCGTCAATCCCGGCAAACACTCTCCGGCCCGGCAACGCTTGTGGCAGCGTCTGGATTTTTCGCGCGAGCGTGCGTTCCATTTCCCGAAGCAGTTCGGTGAGCTCAGCGTCGCCCAGCAAACGCTCCTCGAACGCGGCGCGATCGTTCGGATCCAGCTGATCGAGGAGGTAGAGTGCGGCTTGGTCTTCGAGTTCAGGGCTCATAGCGGAGAGTCGGTTAGAGTGGTGCGTAGTTCCTGCAATCCGCGGCGGACCCAGGTCTTGATCGTTCCCAACGGCACGCCCAGGCGCGCCGCGATTTCGACGTGCGTCAGCTCTGAGTAGAGCGCCAGTTCCAACGCCGCGCGCTGTTCCGCAGGGAAGTCGTCCAACGCCGCATCAACCCGCTGCAGGTCTTCGCGAGCCTGCACAGCCGGCCGGACATTCTCCGGCGACGGATAGGCATTCGGGACTTCGGTATCCGACCTTTGAGTTGACGCCGCGGCGAAGTCCTTCCGTTTCCGAAGATGATCGATGCAGGTGCGTCGCATAATCGTCACCGCCCACGTGAAGGGCCGCGATTTCCTCGGATCGTAATTCGCGGCATGGCGCCAGACCTTCACGAACACGTCCTGCAGGAGCTCCTCGGCCGTTCCAACATCACCCACCATCCGCACGGCGAGCGACATCAGCGGCCCGGAGTAGCGGCCGTAAAGCACGCGCAACGCCTCTCGATCACCCCGACCGATATGGGCGAGGAGGCCAACTTCTTCAGCACTGGCCGCGGTTTCCACGGGAATTTCCACTGCGGGAGCGCTTTCAGCGTTTCGATGCAGGCCCCGGAAACAGGATTGGCTCTATTTTGTCCACTGCGATCCGAGCGGCACCCGCGACGACTTTGTCGAGCACCTCATCCATCTGCTCTCCCACCCGCGGCACATAACGGTACCGAACCATGCCGAAATCATGTTTCTCGCCCTGAACATCCAGGACCATCCATCCACGAAACGTGAGTTCCGACGGAGTTTCGCGAGTGACGCCGTGGAAGAATACGCGCAGCTCGATCTCGTGGTTGGGTGTGTTGGCCGCGAACCGTTCGTCTTTGATTTTGAGCGGCCACTTTCGCTCCTCGAACACATCGGTGAATACCCGCGCAATCCGATCGTAGGGGCTGTCTCCCATCGACCGACCACCGAGCGATTCTACGACCACAATCGTCAGTTCCCGCCGACTCTCCGTCGCGGCGGCTTCACATCGCCCGATGGTTGGGAGCCCCCATGCCCCAAGGAGCAGCGTGATGAAAAAATAGAGCGATTTCATGGTGACAGGGAGACGCGAACTCAGTGCTTATTTGTACGGGGTTCGGCACCGCGCAGATTCAATGGTCAGACGATTTCCCAACCGTAAACCTCCGCCTTCGGCGACCGCTTGCCTTTAGCAATTCGCGTATTTCCAATTTCGGGATTTGCCGGCGGCCAGCCACTCAATGGCTGTCTCAATTCGCTTCTGTTTGGTTTCATCCCTCTTCGCTTCCGCGATCCACTGGATGTACTCGCGACGGTGACTCGGGCTGAACTTCGCAAACTGAACATTGGCCGCCAGATTGGCTTTCAGCGCGGTCGCGAGCGGGGCTGGCACCGCGAGTTCAGCCTTCGCTTTTGGTTTTGGCCGCGACGGCCCGCCCGCCTCGTTGAGTAGCATCGCCTGTTTAATCAATCGCACCAGCGCGGCTTCGTTGGGTAGATCTTCCATCCGTCGGATCCGGCCGAAACTCCCCATCGCTTCGTCGGACTTGGCGCCTTCTCCCTTGAGCGCCGTTTGCATACCCTGATGCCAGAATCCAAACGTCACGTGCTCCTTGAACGCAGCCATGCTGCACAGGATCGACCCGGCGAAGGTGAAATGCGGACAGCTCCATTTGACGGTTTCCTGAGCACCCGGGCAGGCCAAATGAACAATTTTCCTGAGACGTTTCAGAATCGGTTGAGCGAACGAACCGGCGTTCGCGATGTAGGCGTCGATGCGCGGATCCGGCGTCGATTTCATCCTCAACGCCTAAGGTGCTCTCACGCTGCTGTCGATTCACCTGATGCTCCGCGTCGTAGATTCAGCGGCTGAAACCGACGTCCCTCCGGGACTGTGAAAATTTGAAGCATCACCCGGCGTACATTGAGCAAGCGTGTAGCTTCGCCCGTGAGGCGGACTGACGCGTCTTTAATCAAAATGCTGTCGCCATTGCCGGTCATTGCGAGAAGAGCAGCGAGAAGCCATCCTGCTGGATTGCCACGGCCCCGACGCGTCGGGGCACTCGCAATGACAGACGGGGAAGAGCGGCCCTCACTAAAGCAGAGCGCTAACTTCCCTTCTTCTTTTTAGCGCCCGGTTGCCCGCCGTCCTTCTTGAACTTCCGCAACGGATTCTGCTTCTGCTGGAATCGCTGGCTGGCCTTCAGGTCTTTGATCGTCGGCAGGTATTTCGCACCCATACTCCACAGCCGCGAATTTTGGGGAGGCCCGCAAACAGATTTTCCACCTGTTCGCGCTAAAACGGCGGCGCGGGCCGGTGGGAGCTCAATGATCCAGCGCAATCCCTCCCGCGACTCCCATCGCTGAATACATCATCACTGTGCCCATGCTCAACGATACGGGTTCGGGCGCGCCCAACAAAACCGCGGCCCAAAGTGAAATCATCGCGCTCGATTGCACCCACCTCCTCGTCCTCGCCCGCGACGGAAATGGCAAAGGGACCTCCACCGCGTTCGGACCATTGTTCAAGAGCGTGCCGCTGGTCGATCCCGCAGGTGCGACTGATATTTCCAAGCTCAACGGCGGCGCATTTGAGGTTGAAGGCGGCGCCGTCACCAGGTCGAGGCCCTCAATCTGTAAAACTCACTTCAGCTCTCGAAGTTCGGCCTGAATCTCAACTCCGGAAAGACCGCCGACGTTAACAGTCTGTCGGAGAAGTGGGAACGCCTCCGCTCGTGCCCGTCAAGGAGCCGGGCAGCGCAAACCAGTTCTTCCTGTTGGTCGCCAACGACAACGACTTCATCAGTGCAGCAACGAAAATGCGGAGCCTGGATGAATCGACGATCACGACGGTCGATGCCGTCGCGCAGAACGGTCTCCCGGTACAGAACGACACGATGTTCCTGGTCTACCGCGTTTCGATCAATGGCCTGAACCCGTAGTTGTCGGGCAATGACGCAGGCGGACTTCGCCGCTCGTTCGCAGCGGCACCTTCACTTCGCGAAGGTCGAGGGGTTCATTCCTCCTCGGCCGTTTTCGTTATGGCCGGCGAATGCCTTCAGGCGGTTTGCGGCTGCTCTGTGATGTGACGCAATGCGCGGCTCGCGAGCACGCCGAGAACCACGCAAACCAGCAGCGTCGCAACGATCCCGGAGACCACCATCCAACGCTGCGAGACGTCGCTGAAGCGAAGTTCGTGCAGTTGCGCCGCGGCGAACGCCGCCAGCGCCGTGCGCGGCGCGATGCCGAGCAATGTGCCAATCGTATATTCGGGCAAACGCACGCGCGCCGCCGCCAGCACGAAGTTCGCCAATGCGAAGGGCGAGGCGGGCGGGATGCGCAGAAGGGTGACCACCACGGTGGTTTTGAGCGGATCACCATCGAGCAGCGTTCGATGGATCGCATTCCAACGGGGCCGTTCGCGGATGACCTCAACCACCCGGTCTCGCGCGATCCAACGCCCGATCACGTAAGCAATCAAAGATGCCACGGTGATCGTTACCATTGCCAGGGGCCAGCCGACCGCGAAACCGAAAGCCCAACCGGCCAGGATCGCGGCCG
>JBDSPT010000175.1:0-7078 GCA_039930205.1 Opitutus sp.
TCGACGGCCGTGGCGTTGTGCAGTTCGACTCCACGGGCCGCAACGAGGGCAAAGATTTCTCGCAATGGAACGATGTGGGGCGCGCGCTCGCCGGCCGGTATGGCGCGAGATCCACGCGAGACATTCCGGGCGATGACGGCACGCAGGTCCTCTATGTGGCGGCGCCAATCCGGTTCGACGATCGCATTGTCGGTGCCGTGAGTGTGGGAAAACCCACGGAAGGTATCAACGCATTGGTGACGATGGCGAAGCGCCGGATCCTCCTGGGCGCGGCGCTCGGCGGGGCGGCTTTGCTCCTCGCGCTGCTGTTGGGTGCATCGTGGATCATGACCCCATTGGAGAAGCTCACGCGTTACGCGCGCGATGTGCGCGATGGCCGCCCCGTGGCTCTGCCGGAGTTGCCGGGACGCACGTTGTCGGAACTCGCGCAGGCGTTCGAACAGATGCGCGATGCGCTCGCCGGCCGGCAACACGCGGAACGATACACCCAGGCGCTGGCCCACGAAGTGAAAGCACCGCTCACGGCGATTCGTGGCGCGGCCGAGTTGCTTGACGAAGAGATGCCGGCTGAGCAGCGGAAGCGGTTTCTGAGTAACGTGCGGAGCGAGACCAATCGGATTCAGCGGATCATCGAGCGCCTGTTGGAACTTAGTTCGGTTGAGGCGCGGAAGGCTTTGCAACGAACGGAGAGCATTCCCGCGGCGGACCTGCTGGAAGACGCGGCCCAGGCCGTGCGCCTGGCCTTCGAAGCGCGATGCGTCGTGCTGACGATTTTGCCGGGAGCGCCGTTTGAGGTGGACGGAGAGCGCTTTCTCCTGCGCCAGGCGCTCATCAATCTGCTGCAGAACGCGCTGGATTTCTCGGCCAGCGAAGGAGAGGTCACGCTGGAGGCGCGAGTGCTCGACGATCGATATGAGTTTAGGGTTCGTGATCATGGGGCAGGAGTTCCGGACTACGCGCTAGCGCGAGTTTTCGAACGGTTCTATTCGTTGTCGCGGCCGATGACGGGACAGAAGAGCACGGGTATCGGACTCGCGCTCGTCCGAGAAATCGCGCGCCTGCACGCCGGAGATGCGACGCTGGTGAATGCACCAGGTGGCGGCGCAGAAGCGTCCCTTTGGATTCCGCGGTCGAAGGGGGTGTGATTTCGCGCGGAATTCATCGGCGCTTCATCATCGCTTCACGAAGGAAGCGCAGGCTGTGAGCATGAACCCTGGACTTCCACCTATCATACCCAGCCTCGCCAGGCATCGCCGCTACATATTCTTCAAACTCGCTGGCATATGCGCGCTCATCGCTGCCTTGCTCGTCCCGCTTTCGTTGACGCGGGGCGTGCTGCGTGAGAGGCAGTCGTATCAACGACAGGCAACGGAAGAGATCGCGGCCGTTTGGGGACGTCAGCAGTTGGTGACCGGACCCGTGTTGGCGGTGCCCTACTCGTATCGGGCCATGGTCATGCGTTCCAAGCTCGTGAATGGGAAAGCGGTGCAGGTGGAGGAAGCGGCTCTCGCGATGTCGACCGCGTTTTTCCTGCCCGAAACGCTTTCAGCGAAAGGCCGCATCACGCCTGAGATCCGGAAACGCGGCATTTACGAGACGGTGGTTTACGGCACGACCTTGAATCTCGACGCTGGGTTTCAGCCGGATTTCGGCGTTGCGGGAATTGAGGCAGAGCGAATCGATTGGGATCGTGCACGGTTAATCCTTGGCGTGACCGATGTGCATGGGGTGCGGTCCGTGAGCTGGTCAGATCCGGAGAGTAAACACGGCTCGTTCGAGTCGACCGACGGCGTAGCCGATGCGTTTCTGCCGCTCGGTGCAAAGGTCGTCGGTCTCAGCAATGGAGTGAAATCGCAGTTCGCGTTGAGCCTTTCGCTGCAGGGGAGTGATCGCTTCGAAATTGCGCCGGTCGGGAAGTCGACGCTCGTGTCATTGGATTCTCCGTGGCGAAATCCGTCGTTCACGGGCGCGTCGCTGCCATTATCGCGCCAGGTTTCCGGCGAAGGCTTCCGGGCCGAGTGGCAGAATTCGCATTTCAGCCGTGGATTTCCGCAGAGTTGGAACGCGGTCCAGATGACGGGAGGGCAGATCGCGGGCAAAATCGCCGCGTCGGGGTACGGCGTTCGGTTCGCTCAGCCCGTCGATGGCTATAGCATGGTGGACCGAGCGCAGAAATACGGGGTGCTCTTCTTCGTCCTGACGTTTGCCGTGTTCTTCCTGTTTGAAACCACCGCGGCGTTGCGTATCCATCCACTGCAGTACGCGCTGGTTGGCGGTGCGCTCTGTTTGTTCTTCATCGCGTTTCTGGCGCTGTCGGAGTTCTGGACCACGGGGCTGGCTTACACGACGGCGGCGATCGGGTGCACCGGGATGATCACACTCTACGCTGGGACATTTTTGAAAACGGGCTGGCGGACACTGGTGATCGCGAGCGGACTCGGAGCGACGTATGGGTATTTGTATTTCGTGCTGAAGTCGCAGGACTACGCGTTGATCGCGGGCACGGCGGCGCTCTTCGTCGGCATGGCCCTCGTGATGTTCTGCACGCGGAAGATCAATTGGTACGCGGTCGAAGCTCCGGTGGCGCGGACTTGAAGTGGCGGGAGTGAATTCGGCAACGTGTAGCTGCACCCGCGAGGGCGTGGACTGCACGTCCCCGAGAGTGGGTACCTCTTGGTGAAAGCGGATCGCGATGACCCGGCACCGCGAACGAACCCACTTCCACTTTACAGCAACGTCTGCTGATCGCCGCCCGTGATGGGTTTGAGGCCGACGGCGGCGTAGCCTTTGGGTGTCAAGATGCGGCCTTCGCGCGTGCGCTGGAGGTAGCCCTCCTGGATTAAAAATGGCTCGTGAACCTCTTCCAGCGTTTCGGCTTCTTCGCCCACGGCCACTGCAATCGTACTCATGCCGACCGGACGACCACCGTAATTCTCCGCCATGACGCGGAGCATGCGCTTGTCCATCTCGTCCAATCCAGACGCGTCGATCTCCAAAAGCTCGAGCGCAGCACACGCGACCGGTCGGGTGATTTTTCCGTCCGCGCGCTGCTGGGCATAGTCGCGAACGAAGTTGATCAGATTGTTGGCGACCCGTGGCGTGCCGCGGGCACGCGTGGCGATCTCCTGCGCTCCACCGTCGTCGATCGGCACCTTCAACAACCCGCAGCTTCGCCGCACGATGCCTTCGAGCGTGGGGCGGTCGTAGTAATCGAGCCGCGTTTGGAGGGTGAACCGCGAACGCAGGGGAGCCGTCAGCAAACCGGCGCGCGTGGTGGCGCCGACGAGGGTGAAGCGCGGAATCGAAAGGCGAACGCTGCGGGCGTTGGGGCCCTGGTCGATCATGATATCGAGCCGGAAGTCCTCCATTGCTGAATACAGGTACTCTTCGACGGTTTTCGGGATCCGGTGAATTTCGTCGATGAACAGGATGTCGCCTTCCTCCAGATTAGTGAGAAGACCCGCGAGATCTCCCGCCTTCTCCACGACGGGCCCGGAGGTGACGCGGACGTTCTTGCCGAGTTCGTTGCCGAGGATGAAGGCGAGCGTGGTCTTGCCGAGTCCGGGTGGGCCGGAGAGCAGAATGTGATTGAGCGCTTCTCCACGCTGTTTGGCGGCGCCGACCATGACCTGCAGACGCTCGATGGTTTTCCGCTGACCGGTAAAGTCTGAGAACGAGAGTGGACGCAGCGCCGCTTCGACGGGCGAGACGGGTGACGACAGCGCACTGGTGATGTACCCAAGGCCTTTGGCGGAAGACGACGAATCAGGTGCAGGCATCGATCAGGGATGGAATCTAAACCTCTGGAAGGCGGGAACGGAAACGGAAGGTGGGATGGCGAAATCAGGTAATCCGGAACGCGGACGGAAGAGGATCACCACGAAATACAATAGGGGCACAAAAGGGAATGCAGGTGGGATCGGGTTCCGTGTCGTTCGTGGGTTTCGTGGTTCAATCTCTGTCCGAAGGCGCTTCTAATCGCGCGTGTGGGCGTCATTCGCGGGAGGCGACTGTGAGAGTTACTTCCATTGCACGTCGGCACCGAGACTTTGGAGGTTTTCGACGAAGCGCGGGTGGGCGCGTTTGATCGTGTCGGCGTTCTTCACGACTGACTTTCCAGGAATGCTGGCCGCGATCATATAAAGTCCGACCGCGGCGCGGATGATGTACGGCGCATCCACCGTGGTAGGACGAAGCGCGCGATTGCCGAAGACGATGATGCGATGCGGATCGCTGACGACCACGTGCGCGCCGAACTTCGATAACTCGGGCATCCAGGTGAATCCGCCTTCGTAGACTTTATTCCAAAACTGCATCGCCCCTTTGGCGCGGACCGCAAGTGCGATCATGCAGGGAAGAAGATCCACGGGAAAGTATGGCCACGGGGCGGCCTCGATCTTCGGCAGGAGATTGGTGGTGAACGGCGCTTCGATCACGAGTTTCTGCCGGCGGCGCACCATGGCCGTGTCGCCGTCATGTTCGATCACCACGCCGAGTTTTTCGAACGCGCGGGTGATCAGATCGAAGTGATGCGGCAGTGAGTTTCGGACTTTGACTTCGCCGCCGGTGATTGCGCCGAGGGCAAGGAACGTCACGATCTCGTGGTAATCCGTTTTAATCGCGAAGGTACCGCCGCGGAGCCGCTTCACCCCTTGCACCGTCAGCTTGCTGGTGCCGATGCCGGAAATCCTGGCGCCCATGGCCACGAGGACTTCACATAGATCCTGGACATGTGGCTCGCTGGCGGCATTCAGCAACGTCGATTCGCCTTCCGCGAGCGCGGCGGCCATGACGAAATTTTCGGTCGCGGTCACCGACATGTAATCCGGCCAATGGCGGGCGCCGACAAAGCGGGTCTTCAGCGACAACGTGAGCGAGCGGCGTTCGGAAACCGTCGCACCGAGTTTCTTGAGTATCTCGAGATGTGGATCCAGCTCCCGGATACCAAGCGAGCAACCTTTCGCATTCGTCGGAATCGCAATCTTCTTCATGCGCTGCAGCAGCGGTGCAAAGAGCAGCACGGCGGAGCGCATGCCCGCAGGGAGCTCGCCCTGCATCCGGTCGGCGTCGAAGGTCGAATGATCCAGCGTCATCGCGCCCGCAGTACGGTCCCACGTGACCTTTGAACCCTGCTCGGTGAAGAACGTCACCAGCTTCTCGACGTCGGTGATCGCCGGCACGTTGACTAGCTTGACGGGCGAGTCCGTCAGCAAGGTGGCGCAGAGAATCGGGAGGGCGGAGTTTTTGTTACCGGACGGCGTGATGGTGCCGGAGAGCGGCTTGCCGCCATTGACGATGAGATCGGCCATGCAGAAAGGAGAAGCGAGTGCGGGAGACCTGGAGGGATCGGTCCACGCAACGGGAAATGAAAACTGGACGGAAAGAAAAAGGCGCCCGTCCTGCCCGAGAGCAAAACGAACGCCTTTGAAATGCGCGCCTCGCGGCGCCCGGAGCAAGGATTAATCCCGCGGGCGATTAGATCGCTCCGCCACCTTGCTGACCTTCGGAGGACGGGCCGCCGCGATTGTCGCGATTGCGCCCGCGTCCACCACGCCGCCGCCGCCGTCCGCCGCCTTCGTAACCACCTTCGCCGCCGCCCTGATCGGATGATGCGTCACTGCGGGGGCCGCCCTCGCCGCCTTGTACCTCATCCCGAGGATCGCGGGGCTGGTAATTGCGAGGGCCACGGTTGTCGCCTTGGAATCCACTCCGACCGCGGCCGCCGCCGCGCTGGCGGTTCCGCTGTTCGTTGTTGCCGCGAAACGCGTCGTCGCGTGCTTCCGTTGGTGGTTTGGGGGCTTCGGCGGGAGCGCCGCCGAACAGTCCCTTGAGCCAGCCGAGAAAGCCACCGGACGGTTTGGGCGCTACGACCGGGTGACTGGGTCGCGGGGATTCCCGATTTTGGCCGGACCGAGACGGGGAGTTCCCATCGCGGCGCGGTTCGCGGGCCTCACGCGGTTCGCGTGGTTGAAACGGCTTTTGTTCGCGCGGTTGAAAAGGCTTCGGCTCGCGTGGTTCGAAGGCACGTGGTTCCGGCGAACGCGGCTCAGAGGCGCGGGGTTCGCGACGGTCGGGCCGGAACGTGGCGCGCTGATCAGATTGAGGACGGGTGTCCTCGTCATTGGTGCCATCGCCCCAGCTCACGGAAGGACGCTTCGCTTCAGCGGGCGGAAGGATTTTGATCTCCGGTTTCTCGCCACTTGGGGGCAGCGGTTGCGGAGAGCCGGGTTTCGGTTCGTTACCGGCAGTCGGCGTGAACGGAAACATTTCGGAGACCCGGGCTGGAGCAGGCGGAGTGGCCAGGACGGCTGGTGCCACGGGTGCTGGATTCTCTGGCGGGGGAACCGCGGTCGGGGTGCTAACAGAGGCGGCCTGCGGGGCAGGCTCGTTGATGGTGGGAGCCGGTGCGGGCATTTCGCTCGCGAACGGGTTGGTATACTCGCGCTGGGGCGTGATGACTTCAACGGACGTCGGCTTGTAACTGCCGGGGCTGACGCTGGACGTACTGGCCGCTGCAGCGGGTGGGGTGGCGCGTTTTCCGCGGGAGAGGCCGGAGCCCCGTGCGTTGCCGAACGAGCCGATCGGCTTGGCTTCGCCAGACGGTACAGCAGCAGAAGGTGCTGAGTCCGTGGCGGTCGCGGAAGCCGAACTTGGCTCTCCGGACGTTGCTTGATCTGACATGGTTATCTTTTTTTTGCTGGGCACTCATCCCGCGAGGGGAGAGCGGCCGTGTTTTTGGAGGGCAGGCGGAGCGCAGAAACTGCGACTCGACGCTTGCGTGAAGAGCCTAAGTTCGACCAGCACGCAGCGCGGAGCAACTGCAAATTCCGGGGAAAGCATCGGGAAGATCGATCGCGAGGTGTGCCATAAGCTCAGGAGGCGAAGCGACCGGATAGAGGAGGATGGCGGTGGCTGCGGCGGTGCGGCCCCGGGCGACCACTCAATTATCGGAGCGTGCGCAAGCGCGCGGCCCGCGCGGGATCGGGCCAGCCGGGGGACGTGGGCCACTTGTCACTTGCCACGTTCGACGTCCGACGGGCAGTTTTCGCGGATGGACAAATTCGAAGAGATTTTCTCG
>JBDSPT010000176.1:0-2907 GCA_039930205.1 Opitutus sp.
TTTCCGGATATCGAATCGACCGTCGCGACCGCTTGGAAGTGGCACTCCACGCATCCGAACGGTTACGGCGATCCGAGGTGACCCGAGGACTGAGGCACTTGCGCAGTGGTCCGCATTGAGCCGACGCGCCGCTGGCGCGATATGATCCTGTCGTAGATGGCGCGCTCGCGCGCGGTTGGGTTCGCGTGAAGATCCACCCATGTGATCAGACTCGCCACGGCCCTGCGCTCCTCCCACTTGGTCCTGCGCTCTTCGCTGTTCACGCACTTTTCTCACCGACCGAGCGCGAGCGCGCTACCTACATTTCGTACGAACCGCCGCCCTTTCCTCGAACGGTCTGCTGCCACGCGCTAAATGACTTTCCGTGATCGCATCGACAACGCACCTTCGATCGATGTCGGCTAAGTCGTCTCCCCGGGTTCCCTGGATTGATCACCTGCGTACGCTGGTGATTTTGCTCGTGGTCAACGTGCACGCCTGCGTCACCTACAGCCACGTCGGTGACTGGTATTCGATGAGTGAGCACGAGCCGACGTTGAAGGAGAAGATTCCGTTCATCGTGTGGGAGGGACACCTGCAGTCGTTTTTCATGGGCGTGCTCTTCTTCATTTCAGGGTACTTCGCCGCCGGCTCCCTGCGACGAAAAGGTTCGGCTGCGTTCATCAAGGAGCGACTCGTGCGTCTCGGATTGCCGGCCTTATTCTACATGCTCGTGATTCACCCATTCATCCTTCTCGGGCTGAATCCCTGGCGGGCGAAATTTCCTCCGGTTGGAGAGTTCTATGCGCGGTATCTCTCAAAAGGAGTTTTCCTCGGCGAGAGCGGACCTCTTTGGTTCGCGGTGGCACTCCTGATCTTCTGCCTCGTCTATACCGGAATATCGGGTTTCCCGGCGGGGAACATTGAACCCGTGGAACGTCCGCCAAAAACGAGCGCGGCTCCCGGTGGTTGGGCGATCATCGCGTTCGCCCTCATGCTCGGGTTGGCGTCGGCCTTGACTCGTCTCGTTTTCCCCATCGGCACCGACGTTCAAAACTTTCAGCTGTGCTTCTTTCCTCAATACATCGCTGCGTTCACCGTCGGCATCATGGCCGCACGGCGCGGTTGGCTGCTCGCGCTCGCCGGATCACCTCAGGCCGCGCGGGCGGGGTCGATCGCGCTGATCGGTGGACCGATCGTCCTCCTCGCGCTGATGTTCATCGGCGGCCAAAACGGTCACGAGCCGTTTACCGGTGGCTGGCACTGGCAGGCGTGGGCGCACGCATTTTGGGAGCAGTGCACCGGAGTCGGTCTGTCCCTCGGTCTCATGTCCGTGCTTTCACGACACTTAAACCGCGACGGACCATGCCTCCATTGGCTCTCGGATCGCGCGTTTGCAGTGTACGTGCTGCACGCGCCGGTCCTGATCGCATTGATGATGATGTTCCGCGTTCTGCCGCAGAATCCCTACGCACTGGCGGCCCTCCTTACAGTGGTCGGTCTAGTCATGAGCTATTCGCTCGCTGACGTGGTCCGCCGAATTCCCGGGCTGCGTGGAATTTTCTGAGGACTGAGGGCTCATACCTGTAGCAGCGCCCTAAATGAAACCACGCGAGAAGATCGAATTGCTCCTCATCCCGGTCGCGGCCCTCGGCGTGGGCGCTTTGAGTCTGCTACTTCCCATCCAGCTCACCGTCGCGGAACTGCTCGGGCTGGCTTGTGCGACGTGGCTCGTGCAGGGCGGGATTCGCGATCTTTGGATGATTCGGGAAATGAAGAAAAAGCGCTCGACCGCGCCTCAGCGCCGGCTGGCCTGCATGTGCCTCGAATCCACCGCCGGTCTTACCGGACTTTGTGTCGCCGCCGGTCTCATGCTGGCCGATTGGGGCGGCAATGTATCGATCACTCCAGGACGGATGTTTGGGTTGGCGGGAGGCGTGTTCATCCTCGGTTTCCTCGTGAAAGA
Organism: Opitutus sp.; assembly: GCA_039930205.1. Classification (GTDB taxonomy): domain Bacteria; phylum Verrucomicrobiota; class Verrucomicrobiia; order Opitutales; family Opitutaceae; genus Opitutus. The sequence goes on from JBDSPT010000176.1 coordinate 1,946, forward strand.
CATTGTGATCTCGTGGCGGCCGCTCGGACTGCGCCGCGATCCTGATCACCATTCAATTGTCTTCACGTGGTGGTGATCCGACCAAACCAATCGCGACCCGTCCAAATCATCTGGTCAGCAGTTTCTTCAATGCGGGTCGTGTCAATCCGAGTTTCTTCGCCGCGGCCACCTCGTCACCATCGACGGCCGCGAGCGCGCGTTGCGCCAATTCGCGTTGCACGCGCGTCAGTAGAGGTTCGTCGCCAGCCGCCAACGTGAGGTGAACAAAATCGAGTGCAGCCTTGAGCGTGAGCTCGGGCGCTGGCTCCGGCAACGCAGGAGGCGCTTCCACGGCCGGAACGGTGCTCACAGAGATGGCTACTGGCGGAAGCGCTGAGGCAACCGCTCCGCCGAGCTCGGCCGGCAAATCTTTTACGAGGATCGCATCGCCCTGCGCGATCACGGCGCTGCGGTAGATCACGTTCTCCAACTCGCGCACGTTGCCCGGCCAGATGTGGCGCGTGAGAATCGCCATCGCCTCAGGGGAGACCTTACTCACGCGCGCCTTCTTCTGTTTGACGAGATTCTGCAGGCAGAAATCCACGATCTGCGGAATGTCCTCACCCCGTTCGCGTAACGGCGGCATTTTGATCCGGACGACATTAAGCCGGTAGTATAGATCTTCGCGAAAAGTTTTCGCCCTCACCATCTCCTCGAGATCCTTGTTCGTCGCACCGATGACGCGCACATCGACCTTGAGGGTTTCAGTTCCGCCCACGCGCTGAATATCGCCGGTCTGCAACACGCGGAGGATTTTTGTCTGCGTGGCGAGCGCCATATCGCCAATTTCGTCGAGGAAGATCGTGCCGCCGTCGCACAGCTCGAACTTGCCCAGGCGCTGGCCGGTCGCGCCGGTGAATGATCCCTTCTCGTGACCGAACAATTCGCTCTCGATCAGATTATCGGGAATCGCCGCGCAGTTG
>JBDSPT010000177.1:0-5145 GCA_039930205.1 Opitutus sp.
CGGGCGAGGCTGGCCCCGAGCGTCGAGCAGCGGTGAGTTGACGTCGACGAACGTGCAGTAGTCCGTGGAAGCGCAGTCGGCGGCGATGAGGGAGTTCGCCTGCCGCATGGCCGGCTGAAACTTCACGCGAGACGGGCTGTACTTGATGGACAGATAATAGATGCGTGCGGAGGGGACTCCGGCATGAACCTTGGTTCGAAACGCGCGAAAATCAGCGAGCACGTTTTCGGCGGTCTTGCCCGCGGCGATATCGTTGTCTCCTGCGTAGAGTACGACAGCTCGTGGCTGGTAAGGGATGACGACCTCGTCGGCGAACTCTACGCTATCGGCGAGTTCAGAACCGCCGAAACCGCGGTTCAGGACGGTTACGCCCGGAAAATCGTTGATCAGTGATTTCCATTTCACGATCGATGAGCTGCCCACAAAGACCACTGCGCCGGGTTTCGGCGGGTTCGCTGCGTCTGCCGCGAGAAACTTATCGATGCTGGACTGCCACTTCTCCGGTGCGGCAACCGCGGCGGTGGAAAAACAAACCAGGGCAATAAAAAGTCGGGGTAGCGAGATGACCATGAAACAGCGAAGCCGTTTATCGGCGCGTTTCAATCCTAGGTTGTGCCTGGTGTGTTTCTGGTGTCGGGCAGACGCTATTTCTTACCGGCTTCGGCCATCAGCGGTTCCACTTCAAGTCCCTCGGTCAACGAGTCGCTCGGATTGGTGATGACGTGGGCGCCTTCCTCCAAACCTTCTATAACCTCAACCTGAGTTCCGAAATCGCGACCGAGTTTCACGCGCGCCAAATGGATCTTCCGCGATGCGTCGGTCGTCGCGATCGTCGGCCCGTCGGTCCCCAGCATCACAGCATTGGAGGGAATCACCAGTAAGGGTGCGCTGGCGGTGAGTCGCAGACGAACTTGACCAAACATGCCGGCGAGGATCTCGCCATTTTGATTTGGGATTTGAATCTCTGCGACCAGGGTGCGCGTCACGGCGTCGAGCGCGCCCGCGATTCTGGTGATCGTCCCACTGAAAAGTTTGCCCGGAAACTCGTTGAGCAGCACGTCGACGGACATTCCGGCCTGCAATGAACGGAAATACGTTTGTGGCACGTTGATGTAGACCCGGAGCGTGCGGGTTTGCGCGAGACGAAACAGCTCGCGGCCGCTGCTACCCTGGGAAATGAGTGCGCCGACGTCCACATTTCGAGCGCTGATCACTCCGTCGAACGGTGCGGTGATGGTCTGGTACGTTTTGAGTTGAGTGAGCCGGGAGACGTTGGCTTCGGCCGCGGCCACGTCTGCTTTTCGCGCCGCAAACGCCGCCTGCTTTTCATCGATCTCTTGTTGTGGCACCGCTTTCTGCGCTCCGAGGCCGGTCCAGCGTGCCGCACTGCTACGGGCGAGTTCGACGTTGGCCTGCGCTTGTTCCAGCGCTGCGCGCGCCTGGTTGAGCGATTGGTCGACCTCCGGACCTTCAATGATCGCGAGCGGTTGACCGGCTTTAACGCGGTCGCCGAGATCGACGAGCAGTTGCGACAGATAGCCTTCTGTGCGCGCGTAGATCGAGGCTTCCTGCAGCGGTTGCAGACTGGCGGGAAGAAGAATCTCGTTCGCCAGCGTCGCACGCTTCGCGACGATGACGTTGACCGATGGACGACCGACCGCCCGGATGCGCTCGGACAGCTCTGTCTTCGCGCGCAGTCGCGGAGCGATCCCAAGAAAATAGATGCCAAGGACAACTGCCGCGATGACCAGCAGCAGAACCAGCGATCGGGAGACTGACTTCATGGCGCGAAAGGGCGGTTGGCTGAATCAGATGGGTTTCGGAAGATGCGACTCAATCAGCTCCTCTTCGATGGTCTCTTCTGGACGATGCGCGGCTTTGCGGCGAAGCGTTGCGTAAACCACGGGTACGAGGAAGAGTGTCGCCAGGGTAGCGAGCATGAGTCCGCCGATGACGGCGCGTCCCAACGGGGCATTCTGTTCGCCGCCTTCGCCGAGCCCCAGTGACATCGGCAGCATGCCGATGATCATCGCGAGCGCGGTCATGAGCACCGGCCGCAGCCGGGTATGCCCGGACTCGAGCGCGGCGGCTCGCGCGTCCTTGCCTTCCTTCCGTTGATCATTCGCGAAGGTCACGAGCAGGATCGCGTTCGCGGTGGCGACGCCGACACTCATGATCGCGCCCATCAGGGAAGGAACGCTCAGCGTCGTCTGCGTGAGAAACAGCGCCCAGACGATTCCCGACAGGGCGCCAGAGAGCGCCGTGATAATGATGAACGGATCGAGCCACGATTGGAAGTTCACCACCATCAGAAGGTAGACGAGGACGATCGCGAAAAGAACGCCGACTCCGAGGCCAAGGAAGGACGAGTTCATGCTCTGCACCTGTCCACGCAGTGTGATGAAGCTTCCGCGCGGCAACTTGCGTTCGTATTCATTTACCAATGACGCGACTTCATCCGCAACGCCGCCGAGGTCACGACCGTCCACATTCGCGTACACGTCGTAGATCGGCTGGATATTGTAGTGCCCGACGACCGACGGCTGCGTCGTGCGCTCCAATGTTGCGACATTCCCGAGGATCTGCGGTCCGCCCACCCCCGTCGCCGCCGAAATCGGTATGGTCTGCAGCGCCTCGAGGGAATTGATCAGAAACTGTGGAGTCTGCGTCGCGACGCTGTACTGCACGCCGTTCTGGGGACTCAGCCAGAAGTTGGGCGCGGATTGAGCCGAGCCGGAAAGCGAGATCAGAAGATTACTCGCGACGTCGCGCTGGGTGAGGCCTAGTTGACCGGCGCGGTCTCGATCGACGGTGACCTTCAACGCTGGAGCATTGGTGATCTGATGAACGTGAACGTCGACGGCGCCGGGGATGCGCTTGATCCGCGCTGCAATCTCCTGCGCGGCCTTGTAGTTCGCGGCCCGATCCCGGCCGGCGATCTGCACATCGATCGGGGAGGGAAGTCCGAAATTCAGGATCTGTCCGACGATGTCCGATGGTTGCATGAAGAACGTGTAGTCGGGAAAGTCGTGATTCAGACGGGCGCGCAGCTCGCGAACATATTTCCAGGTCGAGCCATGTTTTTCCGGATGCAGTGAAACCAAGATTTCGCCGTCGGCCGCACTGATGGTGGCAGAATCACCGAGCGCGAGATTGAGCCCGCCGTTCGGCAAACCGATGTTGTCGAGAATGGTGACGAGTTCGTCGGCTGGAATGATTTCCCGGATGACATTTTCAACACGCGTGAAAACCCGTTCGGTCTCCTCGATCCGACTTCCCGCAGGAGCCCTGACGTGGAGTCGGAACTGGCCGGCGTCGATCGTCGGGAAGAAGTCGCGACCGAGGAACGGTACGAGACAGGCCGACAAAGCAACGAATGCGATCGTGCCGAAGACGACGAACTTGCGATGCGAAAGACTCCAGTCGAGCGCGCGGGTGTAGCTCGCACGGAACCGTTCGAAATGGCGATCGAACCGCCGGTGGATTCGCCAGAACACATCGCCTTGCGGCGCAGACTCCTCGTTGTCCGCGCCGGTGTCATGGGGGATCGGCTGTCCATGCAGCAGGAAATACACAAACGTGGGCACGACCGTTCGCGAGAGGAGATAGGACGCGAGCATCGCGAAGATGACCGCCATGGCCAGCGGGCTGAACAGATACTTCGCCGTGCCCTCGAGGAAGAAAATCGGGACGAAGACGATGCAGATGCACAGCGTCGAGACGAAGGCTGGCATCGCGATCTGCTCCGCCCCATCGAGGATCGATTGAATCAGTGACTTCTTGAGCCCGAGATTCCGCTCGATGTTTTCGATCGTGACCGTCGCATCGTCGACGAGGATTCCGACGGCCAGCGCGAGTCCACCCATGGTCATCGCGTTGATGGTCTGGCGGAATGCCGCGAGGCAGAGGATCGAGCAGAAGATTGAGAGCGGTATCGAAAGCGCCACGACGAGTGTGTTTCGCCATGTCCCAAGGAACAGGAGGATCATTGCGGCGGTGAGTGCGGCGGCGAGCGCACCCTCATGGAGCACGCCGTTGAGCGCGGCGCGCACGAAGATTGACTGGTCGAATTGAGGATTCAGTTCGAGTTCAGGTGGGACCGTGGTCTTGATGCGAGGCAGCACGGCTTTCACCCGTTCGATGATGTCGAGGGTCGAGGCATTGCCGTTCTTCAGGATCGTCATCAATGCGCCGCGCGTCCCGTTCTGCCGAACGATGTTGGTTTGCGGGGCAAAGCCATCGCGCACTTGCGCAACGTCGCGAACGTAGATCGTCGTGCCATTGACGCGTTTGACGGGAAGGTCTCCCAAGCCAGCGACCAGATCCGTGCTGCTGTTCAGCAGGACCCCGTATTCGCGATCGCCAATCTTGGCGGTGCCTGAGGGGAGCGTAAGATTCTGGGCATTGATGGCATTGCTGACGTCCGCGGGTGTGAGCCCTTTCGCCTGCAGGGCTTGCGGATCGATGTCGACTTGGATCTGCCGAACCTTGCCGCCGAGCGGAAGCGGAACCGATGCGCCCTGAACGGTCGCCAGCTGGACACGCAAGAAATTAAGACCGATGTCGTAGAGCGCTTGCTCCGTCAGCGTCTTGCTGCCGAGGCCGAGTTGAAGGATCGGAACATTCGATGCGCTGTAGCGAATCACGAGCGGAGGCGTTGTGCCCGGAGGCATGATACGCACGATCGTCTGGTTGATCGCCGTGACCTGGGCGACGGCGGCGTCGACGCTGGCGCCCGGCTGGAAGAACACTTTGATGACGCCCAAGCCGGTGAGTGACTGAGACTCGATGTGTTCGATGTCGTTGACCGTCGTCGTCATCGATCGTTCGCTGATTGTGACGATCCGCTTCTCCATTTCCTCCGGCGCAAGTCCATTGTACATCCACAGAACAGTGACGACGGGGATGTCGATCGCGGGAAAGATATCCTTCGCCATGCGACTCACGGCCACCACGCCAAGGATGACGATGAGGAGCGCCATCACCGTGAACGTGTAGGGCCGCCGAAGTGCGAGACGAACGATCCACATACGGGACGAGGTGTGGCGGAAACTGCCGGCCGGTTACGACGCCGCCCCGGTGAGTTGCCCCTCGAATTCGGGCACCGGCTTGGGCGTGAGCTTCTTGGTGAATCGTTCCATGAAC
>JBDSPT010000178.1:0-6883 GCA_039930205.1 Opitutus sp.
CCGCTCGAATGGGTTCCCGGTAGTCGAGCCTTGGTCCCAGCTCGTGACCGGACGCGAGCTCAAGGAATCGAGCGCTTTTCGTACCCATCCGCAGTACCCGTGTGGGTGAGCCCGGAAGAAATGCAACCGGCAGCGTTCCTTCCCGCTCCAGTTCCAGCGGCTGCGCGCCCCGCTTGCTCGCCGGAAAACGATAGATCTCCCCGTCACTCGTTCCAACGGCGACTTCGTTTCCACTGGGCATCAACGCCACCGCTGGCACACCGCGTAGGTGTACCGCCGGTTCCGCGATCAGGTCGCCGGTCGTGGTGTCCCAAACGCGCACCTCGTTTTCTCCGGTGCTCATCAGGATTTTCCCGTCCCCGCTGAACGATACCCGGTCCACCGTCTCACCATGACGCAGCGTCGCGAGGGAGCGGCCGTTGCCGTCCAAATCCCACAGCTCGACGATATCCGACGGCCCCCACGTCGCGAGGGTTCGACCATTCGGTGAAAACCCATACCTCGTCTCGTCGACGAAAACGCCGGCCGACGGCATTCTCGCGATCAGTTGCGCCGTTTCCGCTGCATACATCTCCAACCCTTGCCCCCAGCAAAATACGAAGCGCCCGTCCGGACTGTAGAACGTATAAGCGCTGCGCTCGAGCCAGGCCGATTTCGCCACGTTCTTCCCGTCGGGTAGCGACCAGATCCAAAGATGGAACTCGCCCGCTTCGCGCTGTACGGTGGCCATTCGCGTTCCATCTGGACTGGTCGCCAGTTTTCCCGGGACGAACGCAAAAGGAAACTCGATCGTGGTCTCGGCATGATCTCCGTCGGTCCTGCGGAAACGCACGCGTTTGGTGGGCTCGCCGGTGCCGTTCGGCGACCATGCGATCCATTTGCCACCGGCGCCGAAATACCCTTCGTACGGCACCGGATCGCCCACCGTTTCGCCCGTTTCAGCGTTGCCGACCATCATCTGGTTGCTGGTCAGTTTCGTGGAAAACAGTTCCGTCGTATCGTCGATGGCACGACAGCCCATGGCATCGTAGTCGAATTTAATTTCGCGGACGATGAGTCCCGTTTCGCGATTCAACGACCGGATGACACCATTCGGACTATAGAGCAGAAGGTGCCGACGGGTCGGCATGCGGGTGAAACCCATCCGCGGTCCCGGCACCGCCCGCTTTTCGATGGCTCCTGTGCGAACATCGATCCACCCGATGGTGCCGTCCTCCCAGACCGCGAGGAGATGCCTTCCGTCCAGCGAAAACTCGATTCCGAGCACCGCCGCGTCGTGTTTCGCAATCGGCGCTTGCGGCAGCGCGAAATGCCGCGACGTCAAGATCGACGCGAGTAACGGGGCAACGTTGGGATTGGTGGGATCACGTTGCGCGGCGGTCGCCAGATGACTCAACGCATCCGTCGTGCGGCCCTGGGTCAGCCGCTCGCTCGCCAGATCCACGATTGCCCGCGTGGCCCGGCGCGCCTCGTCTTTGCGAGCGAGTTCGGCTTGCTGTCGCAGCCTGATTTCCGAACGCTCCGCGATCTGCGCACGATCACGCGCGACTCTCGCGCTGTCCAGTGCAACCCCCGTTGAGATCAAGCCAACGACCAACGACCCGGTGACCAGGCTTGAAGCAATCACTCCCGTACGATGGCGACGGATGAACTTGCCAACGCGGTAGCTCCGGCTCGGCGGACGTGCGAGCACGGGGTTGTTCTCCAGATAACGCCGCACGTCCATCGCCAGTGCGTTCACGGTCTCATAGCGCCGCGATCGCTCCTTCTCGACACATTTCATCACAATCCAGTCGAGGTCACTGCGCAGAAGGGCGGACAGCCGCACCGGCGACTCGCGGCGGAGTGTGGCGATCACGAGTCGCTGATAATCAGGGAGTGCGGCGACGCGCGTTGAGGGTCGCGGCGGTTCGACGTCCCGAATCAATCGTCTGGTCTCGTCGAATCCGGCGCTCTCCCAAATTTCCCGATCAAGGGGAGGTCGTCCGGTGATCAGCTCGTAAAGCAGCACTCCCAAGCTGAAAACATCGCTCCGCGTATCCACATCTCCATTGCCCGCGTCGATCTGTTCCGGACTGGTGTAAGCCGGAGTACCGACGAACGCCGGTCGCTGCGTCGCGAACATGCTGTCGGTCAGGGGAGCATGCATCGCTTTGACGATCCCGAAATCGATGACCTTCGGAACCGCACGGCCATCGTCGTCCCCCACCAGAATATTCGACGGTTTCAGGTCCCGATGAACGACGCCCTTCTGATGGGCGTGCTGAACGGCTTCGCAGACCGTGACGAAGATCCGCAACCGCTCGGCCAGCGTGGATCGATGTTCGTCGCAGTAGCGCGTGATCGGAATTCCGTGCACGAGCTCCATCACGAAATACGGCCGGCCCGCCGCGGTGGCACCGGCATCGAACACGCGCGCGATGTTCGCGTGATCCATCAACGCGAGAGCCTGTCGTTCGGCCTCAAAGCGCGCGACGAATTCGTGCGTATCCATTCCGAGCTTGATCACCTTGAGCGCCACCTGTCGCCGCACGGGTTCTTCCTGCTCGGCGCGATACACAACCCCGCAACCGCCTTCACCGATCCGCTCCATCAGACGATAGGGACCGACCCGATCGCCTGGCGCATGATCGCGCTGCGAACGGGCGAACGCCGCCGAGGCGCCGCGCGATCCCGATGCGGGAGGCTTTTCCAGATAGGCACTGTTTTCTTCGTAACCCCGTAACAATGCATTTACCCGCTCGGCGAGCTGCTGATCTTTACCGCATCGGCTGCTGACGAAATCCGGCCGGTGCGACACCGCCACGGTCAACCCTTCGAGAAAAATCTCTTCTTCGAGTGCCGAGCTATTTTTCATGTGAGCGGTCGAGCATGGTCCGACGCGTTGCTAACGAAATATCGCGCGGAAAAGGATCACTCGACCGCTAGAATTGTATTTCCCGACCGAGCCATGCCCGAGCATAGGCCCACCACCGTTTGGCCGTGGGCTCCGAAATTTCGAGAACTTCCGACGCTTCCTCGATCGAGAGGCCCGCGAAATAACGCAATTTCACGAGCTCGGCTTTCTTTGGGTCGATCTGCGTGAACGTCTCGAGCGCTTCGTGCACCGCCAGCACCTGATCGTCGATGGCGGATTCGTTCGCGAGTTCGACATCGTCCACATTCACCCGCCGCTGGCCACCGCCGTGGCGCACCGCGTTTCGCCGACGGGCCCGATCCACGAGAATGGAGCGCATCGCCGTCGCCGCCGTCGCGAAAAAATGACCACGGGTCTGCCAGCCGCCCATCTGCTCACCGCCCAGTTTTAACCAAACCTCATGCACCAACGCCGTCGGTTGCAGCGTGTACGCATTCTCACCCGCGGAAAACCGCTGCGCGGCCATGCGTCGGAGATCATCGTACACGAGCGGGATCAGTTGGTCTGCGGCCGCCGAGTCGCCCCCCGCCATCGATCGCAGGATCTGCGTGACGTCGTTCACCGCGCAACTCTACGGCCGCAACCCGCGCACGCCATCCTGAAAACCGCGCCGATCGTCAGGCCAAACCTCCCTCCAACATCATGATTCTTTCCGACCATGATCCGTTTTCTCCTGGAAACGCGTTTGTAGAGCGACAGGCCGTGAACTCGACGATCGCCACTTCCGCGACTCGCGAGCGAAGGCCGACTCGATCGCATGAAGCACCTCCGCCATTCTTTCACTCGTACCGTCTTCGTACCGGCATTACTCGCCTGCACCATCACGTTACGCGCAGCGCCCCCGACCTCCACCGACGCCGAGGGGAATACTCCGCTCCACCTCGCTGCGCTACGCGGCGATGACGCTGCGGTCGATGCACTGCTCAGCGCGGGAGCCGATCCAAACTCGCTCAATCGCGCTGGCGCCGCTCCGCTCCACTACGCGGTCATGAGTGAACACATGGTTTCGTCGCTGCTGGCGCACGGCGCCCGCGCCAACGTCGTTTCGAAGATCAAGGTCAGTCCCCTCATGAGTGCGTCCGCTCGCTCCGATTCTTTTGCGATCGTTCGCCGGCTCATTGAGGCCGGCGCCGACGTAAACGTACAACGGGAGTTGCCGCCCGAAGGTCTCGGCGCCAATGCGCTGTCCCTCGCCGTGTTGGCGGGAGATCAGCGCACTGTCGGGCTACTGCTCGATCCGAACTCGGGTGTGGATCCGCAACATTACTCGCAAGTGCTCGTTACGGCGGCGCTCGTGGGCGATGAGAAGACGACCGCCATTCTGCTGGATCGCGGGACTGATCCCAATGGTGGCGCCGGGTTGGCCGGGAATGCTTTGAATTCCGCTCTCGCCTTGAACCATGTCGAGATCGCCAAAATGCTCGTCGAGCGCGGAGCCTCCCTCAAAACAAAATCCCTGCGCGGGCCCGGCACGCCCCCCATGGTTTTCAGCGCCTACAGCGACGGGTGCGATCCCGCCGCCGTTCAACTCCTGCTCGAGCACGGAGCTGACATCAACGTCACCGACGATGCGGGCCAAACGGCCCTCAGTTACGCGCTGAAGAAAGGAGCCGATTCCGAAACCGTGCGCTGGTTGAGGGCGCATGGCGCCAAGGAACCGGTTGCGTCGCTTCGTCCCAAGTCGATTCCGGATCGCGACGTACCCAATGGCGGTGATGCTCGCGCCGCTCGCATTCGCGAGGGGGCGCAACTCGCGATCGACCTGCTGCAGATCAGTTCCACCGCGTTTCTGCAGAATGGTTTCGTCAAGAAGTCGAACTGCACCTCGTGCCATCAACAGTCGTTGCCGGCGGTTGCTTTTGGCTGGGCACGCGAGCGCGGATTGAGAATCGACGAGCATGAGCTGGGGCGGCAGCTCGTCGCCAAAGTGAATCAGCGCGCCGTGCAACTCGAGCGAGCCCGCCAGCTGATGCAGCCGACGGGCGGTGCGGCGATTCCGCTCGGGTACGACGCCGAGGAAATGGCGGCACTTCACTCCGGCCCGACCGAGATCACCGAAGCGACCTCCTACTACCTTTTGGGCACGCAACAAAGCGACGGCTCGTGGCCGTCACTGGTCATGCGTATGCCCACAGCCGATACATTCATCACCAGCACGGCCTGGGCGGCGCGCGCGCTTCAGCTCTATCCGCCGGTGGCCCGGGTGGCGGAAGCTCAGGCCGCCTTGAGTCGGGCCCGCACGTGGCTGGCGAGTCAGCAGCCAGTGACGACGAATCGACGGGTTTTTCAATTGCTGGGTCTCGCGTGGTCGAATGCCACTCCAGAAGGTATGCGACCGTTGGCCGACGACCTCGCGCACGAGCAGCGGACTGACGGCGGCTGGAGCCAACTGGAAGCGCTCGAGAGTGATGCGTGGGCGACGGGTTCGGCCTTGATCGCGTTGCACAAAGCCGGAATCGCCAGCACCGACCCGGTGTATCAGAAGGGCGTAACCTTCCTGCTTCGCACCCAATTTGACGATGGGTCGTGGTGGGTGCGGTCCCGCTCGTGGCCCTTTCAACCGCACTTCAACGCGAAGTTCCCTCATGGAAAGGATCAATGGATCTCCGCGAGCGGGACGGCCTGGGCGACCATGGCCTTGCTGCTGACGCTCGAACCTACGGTCGATCCCACCACTCTCCCAACGAGTGAAAAACTCATCGCGGCGTACCGGGAATCAGCCGCGGCTGAGCGTCCAAATAAAATCGCGGATTCCAGTCTGGCAGACACACCCGCTGTCGCGACCATGAATTTCACGCGCGACATCGCGCCCATTTTCGACCGGTCCTGCGTCAAGTGTCACAGTGGCAAAAAGCCAAAAGGCTCATTCGACCTGACGCGCCGCGATTCACTGTTGAAGGGCGGCCAAAGCGGTGAACCGGCCATCGTGCCTGGTTACGCTGACGACAGTCCGCTGCTCCAACAGATCTTGGGACAAGTGGAAGATCTCGAGATGCCGCCACTGGCCCGGCGCGAGAAATTCCCCCCACTTAACCCAGAGGAGATCGACCGACTCCGAGCGTGGATCGACGCCGGCGCACCGTGGCCCACCGAAGACAAATCGCTTCACGCATCACTTGAAACGGGACCGTCCGAGATCGACTAGTTTTGTGTCCCGTAAGTAATATACATAAAGAATGGGTGTCAGATTGGCATGCCCAAAGGACGACCAAAAAAGTTTGAGACCAAATGGACGCCGACCGTGGATCTTTTCGCTCAAGGACTTGCCTGTCCACGCCGTCACGGGCGCGGCTACACGATTCCTGAATTTGCTCCAGCCCTTCTATAATGGCAGCTCTTCCGGAAGACTCGTCTGCCTTGTCACACCGGATGGAGTGCCCGATCCGCCGCTCGCTCGGCCGCTGCGCTTCATCCGGAGGATTCGCTCAACCTCCCGTCCACTCTCACTTCTTTTCTGACGGGGTTGTCGTTGGTGCCGGTTTCTCGTCTTCCAGAACTTTCAGCGGCGCAAGGATCACTCGGCCGGCGGGGCGATCACTCGTTACTATGATCCCGCCTCGATCCAGGTCCTTGTCGAAGTGCCTTACGCCCGACTGCAACATCGCCGCAGCAACGTCATTGAGATCATTCGCCTCAGGGTTGTCCAAAAGCATCGAGCATTGCCAGAGAGCCTTGGGCTTCTCGCCGCGCTGTTTGGGATACTGCCACGCCCGCACAGCCAGAAACAACTTTTCGGCCTCACCGTGTTGGAGTTTTTCTTCGTAGCCGAGCTGGAGATGCATGGCCACCTGCTCCGGGGTCGTCAAAGTGACTGATTTGACCCCCGACGAGATCGCATCGGTATTATTGTCGGCGTACGGATTTTTCAGGTAACCGCGTCCATAAAGAACGGTGAGGAGAATGTCGGGCGTTACGTTGTCGCCGCTTTGCTTGAAACCGTTGCGACCCAACTCCTCTTCGATTTTC
>JBDSPT010000179.1:0-3337 GCA_039930205.1 Opitutus sp.
GGAGCACCAGGTCTTCCCAGGTCGCCGTCGCGCTGATCCGCTGGGCCAGTCCTTCCAGGCGCGGACGCGTCTCGCTTCGACATGCCGCCCAGATCGCCGCGTCCAGCGGCAGCTCATCGCGGCCACCGGTCCGCACCCGATTGCTCACCCGGCGAAGGTGCCGGGCACTGAGATCGAAGTGGCTGAGCACCGCATCGAGCGAGCCGTTCAGTTCCGCCACCTCCGGTCCCAACGCAGCTTCCCACAATACCCGCTGCTCGTCCGGTTTTGGCCGGGCAACATCGATTCGCAGCAAGGAACGATTCCCCACGCGGACCGGTTCACGTATCGCCATCACAACGACGCCGTGTACTTCCTCGGCAAACCGGCAGGCGGTTCGCATTGAATCCACCGGATCGGTGTCGTCGCTTTCGATCAACAAAGCGTAATTCCCCAACGTCGACTCACGCTCCCAGAGCCGAGCCAGTTGCATCCGCTCCGCGGCGCGACCCGGCAACTCGCTCGCCCGCACCGCGCGCAAGCCCAAGCCAAGTTGCGCACAAGCCACCGCGGCAACCGCCCGCTTGTCTCCGTCCGCCCGGCCGCACAGCTGCACGACCGGAAGATTGCCCGACATGGCCTGACTGAGCAGGCGCGTCACTTCGTCAGCCGTCGTCTGCTGAGAGGGCGGCAGCGGTTCGTCCAATCCGATCGGTTGCAGCAATCCCCGCAGCGACTCGTCCTCGCAGGACACGCCCGTCAGATAGTGGAGCACGCGTTCCGCGACGCGGAGTGGGGTAACCGTGAGCGGTTCTTCCCGTCCGGCAAATTCGATTAATCGCCACCGACGCAGCGGCGATTCAGGTGACAACGCACTCCAGTGCGCTTCCGGCAGCGCCGCCAGCGCCAGGCTGAAGGTGGGAAAATTCAGCGACAAACTGCCTTGAGCGCGTCCACAGAGCGACGCAAAGCCGCTTTCCAGCTCCACTCCCGCACAGAGCACGAGGATGCTTCGCTCAAAGTCCGTCAGAGAAAACGCCGTCGCGATTGAATCCAGCGCCGGTGGCGCAAGCGAAGCGTCTTCCGCACCGCTGCTTTCCGGTTTGACCGCCGCCGCTGTTTCGATCGGCGAAATAGAATCGCGCGCCGCATGTCGCTCGAGCGTCGCGCGCACGGTCGCGACGGCCCGCGACAGCGCGCGCTGATTCATCGTGAGCCACGCGTCGTTCATCAGATGACCACCTGCGGGTTGATGAGCGCCTTAAACGTTGGGCTGGCCGGATTCAGATCGAGCAACGAGCTCTCCGCGCCGGCCACCTGCACGCGGACAAAATATTGCCCGGGATCCAATCCGGAGACGGCAAAGTCCAGGACGGCGGCATCCACCTTGAGCGGATCGTTCGCGAACGTATGGGCCCGCCCGGTCGTCACGTTGTTCAGCAATAGCACCGTGCGCTGCGTGGCCCGGGCCACGGGATTGACCGTCACCTTGAACGTCGCCCCCGGCGTGATCGCGGTGATGCGCGGATGCAGGACAAACGCCGCGACGTTCGAATCGAATCCGCTGTGCGCCGTGGGTGGTTCTCCAATCATCAGTTTCTGCACCACCTGCACGCTGTTGATGCCCGCGCGTATCGTTGCCGGCAACACGACGCTGATTTCCTCGTCTTCGATCGAGGCCGGTGTGACTTCGTCGCCGCTGACATGCAGCCGCGTGACCTCACTGCGCAGCTGCCGGCCCCGGATCGTCAACGTCGCGCCGGCGAGAATCGGCAGCTGCGCTCCAAGGTTCGATTCCACCTCCTCAATCGTGGGCGAGCGAAACGGCAGCACGGTGAGCGTTCTTTCCCGCACGGGGAGCGGAACGCGAGGAACGTCGTCCGCCTCGATCGACACGACGCCCGCCTGGTACGCGATTGAGAGTGAGTACGGGGTCTGGAAGAACACCGACCAGAGTTTCGACAGTTCCTCGAGCGAGAGCGCTGCCGGGGTCAGGCGCACGACCTCTTCATCCTCGGCGAGATTCGCGCCCGCGAGAAACGCGAAGGCCCCGTCGCCGAGCATGTCGCGTATGTTGCGCCGCGTGATATGCGGACGCGCATTCAGCGTCCGCGCCACGCCACCGAGCAGACGTTGCGGCTCCAGCTCCGCTTCGTTCCCATAGAAGCTGATCAGGTAGTGCAAATCCAATGACGCGCGCGGCCGTGCCACGACCGTCGTGTTGCTGCCGCGCGTCGGGAGCACCTCGTTGCGCAAAGCGGTGTTGGGTGTAACCTGATACAGAAAAATATTCACTCCCGCCGCCGCAGCCACGCCCGTCATGGCGTCGGGGCGCAGGGTCGTCACTTTCACGCCCGCCACGTCGGAGTTGAGCGCATCCTGCAGTGTGCGTCGAAGCGTGGCCGTCACGGTAGCGATGGAGCGCGCGTTCCCCATGTGATCAGTCCCGCTGCTGGCGCAGATAGTCTCCGAGCGAGGTTCGTTTCGCGTGGGGGACTATTCGCGCAGGTCGTGCGCTTTCCGCTCGATGAATGGCCCGAACTTCGACGCGGCCGATCGAAACGTGAATCGTCGGCGCAGATGCGGCTTCAGTGCGGGTCGGGCTTGGACGCGAGAAAACGGTGGGCGCACGGGGCCGGATCGGTTGGGCTGCGGGAATGGAGAAACGACCCGGACTTTCCCGCGTTCCCTCCCGCGCGGCGGCGATCCGCGTCGATCCGCTAAGCGCGTGCCCGTTGCTCGCTGCATTCCCTTCCGCGACGGGCGTGGCACCGTTGGCCGACTCACGGAATTGAGTTTGGGCACGTCGCTCGTCGGCCGGACCCGATGATTTCGCGCCCAGATCCGACGAAACGTTCGGGGCGCTCAGCCCTGCCGTTGACGGTGTGACCGGAAGAAACTCTGCCGCCCCGCCACGCGCTCGTTCTTCCCGGTCGACGAGCCGTTGAGTTTCACCGAACGAATATCCGCTGTCGCCCGCCAGCGGCTCGAACCGTGAAGGCAGCCGGGGTGAGACGACGGGCGCCTGACCCAGCGTGCGCGCCGCGAGTGACGTGAGAAAATCGTTCATGAGCCAATGAGGTCGAGATAGCGCGCCCGCCGCTGCGGACTGAGTGCCAGGACATCTGTCTCAGTCCAGCCGTAGGCGGTGGCCAATTGATGGACTTCGCGAAGCAAGCGCTCCGCCAAGGCGTCCAGTTCGGTCCACAAAAACTCCACGATATCAAAGGTCTCCGACCAGGCATGAGCGCACGCGGGACATTTCAAATCGAGACTGAGGTTGGCCTGCGGATCTCCCTCCGCCATCGCGTCGACGATTCGTGGGATCGCCGATTCCGGAATCTGCGCGATCCCAGCC
>JBDSPT010000180.1:0-5138 GCA_039930205.1 Opitutus sp.
TAGCCGAGTTCCTGTCATTGCGAGAAGCGCAGCGACGAAGCAATCCAGCTGGATCGCCACGGCGCGCTTCGCGCACCTCGCGATGACAATGAGGCGGCGTCCGGCTACAGTTTAAGTTAAACCGCTCCAGTCAATCCGGCGGAGCCGCCACGGAACTTCGTGGCGGAAACTTAGGTTCATTGCCTGCTTCAGTTCCTGGAATCCGGCCGGGTCGGCCTTCTCCAACAGCTGCATCAATTCATCCGAGTCGTGCAGCCGGCGCAGACGTTCGTCCTGGACGAATAGCACCGAGGCTGCGGCATCGTTTGGGTGCCAGCCGCGGCTCTCAGCATGTCGCCAGATTAGCGCGACACGACAAACGCGGCCGTCACGTCGACGGCGACGTTGCCATTCTCCACGACGGAGGCTTTCAGCTTGAGCTTGGCCTTGCCGTAGCGGGTGAGCGCTTCCTTGAATTCAGCGATCGCCGCTTGAGCCGGACGTTCGCAAATCGCGCGCAGATCACCGAGCACCGGCCGACGATAGGCGGCGCGACTATCTTTCACGACGATGCGCCATTCCGATTTGTCGGGACCTTTTTCGTTTTTCATCAACTCCCAAACGACGCCATAACCGGCGAGCGTGGCGAGGGAAACGAGGCTTCCGCCGAAGGCCGTGTTGAGCGAATTTTTGTTCTGCTCTTTCGGCGCGATGAGGACCAACGCCTTGGCGTCGCTCACTTCCACGCCAACGCCCATTGCTTTCGCAAGCGGGATCATTTCGTGGAGAAAAAGCTCCAAAGCTGGGACCTTCACCGATTTCATCGAATTGCACGTTGGGGGAAAAAAGGTCGGCGTCAAAGCTCGCGCGGATGAAATCGTCGTAAACACACTTTGATGCGGGACGTGCCCAAACTGCCTAACGGTTTGCCACTTCCGGGCCGCGGGAGTTGAATGAATTTCATGAAGCCCGACCGGTCGCTCGCCCGACGTTTCTTTGTTTCTGCAGTTGTGGTGTTCGTTTTGTATTCCGTGGTCGGGTTCTTGATTGCGCCGCCGCTACTTAAAACGCAGTTGACGAAGCGCTTGAGTATGGAGCTTGATCGACCGGTTCGGATTACGAAAGTCCGGCTGAATCCGTGGGTGCTTTCACTTGCGATCGAAGGTTTGGCGATTACCGACAAAAACGGAGAGCCTCTGGTGGGCTGGAGCCGGGTTTTTGTTAACTTCGACTCCAGCTCGGCGTATTCGAAGGAATGGCGCTTTCAGGAAATCACGGCGACGGCGCCGTCGGGCAGGGTGGTCGTGAATAAAGACAGGTCACTGAACTTCACTGACCTCATCGAGAAATTCGCGAAGCCCACAGCAGATGATAAACCGGGCTGGCCGCTCCGCGTGGCGAAGGTCGTGGTCAGCGGCGCGCAGCTCGATTTCATCGATCATAGCCGGGGCGAAGAATTTAAAACGCGGCTTGGGCCGGTGAACTTTTCGCTGGTTGAGTTCCGGACGGCGCCCAACCGTGACGCGCCGTACCAATTCACCGCGCAGACGGAGACGGGTGAAAAGTTGCGATGGGTTGGCACGGTTTCCGTTGTTCCGCTCGCGTCTGAAGGTGAACTCGCGGTGCAGGGAATCGCGCTGGGCAAATACGCGCCGTACTATCACGACTTCGTGCAATTTGATATTCTTGGCGGCACGCTGGATGTCACCAGCCGTTACAAAGTCAGCCTGCACGACAAGATCATGGCCGGGCAGTTGAGCGAGGGTCACGTGCACCTGACGGGTTTCAAGGCCGGCGAGCGGGGATCGAACGACGCGATCGTGGAACTGAATGATCTTGAACTCACGGGTGTGGCCGCGGACGCGATCACGATGAAAGTCTCTGCGACGAAAGTCGCGCTCACCGGCGGCCGCGTGAACGCCCACCGCGCACAGGATGGATCAATCGATTTGCTGCAACTGCTTCAACCGGTGGCGCGCCCGGCGAATTCTCCGGCCGCCGCGATGGGCGCTGCGGGTTCGCCTACCGCATCAGCGCCCCCGGGTAAGCCTGCGCCGCAGCTCGACGTGGCGGAGATCTCGGTTCGCCAATTTGCCGCCACGTTCGAAGACCACGTGACCGCTCGCGTCGCGACTCAAACGATCGACAACGCTGATCTGGACGTGCAAAAATTCACCCTCGCGGCCGGTGCGAGCATTCCGGTCCACGCCAATCTGACATTAGCGAATCGTGGTTCGTTGAAGATCGAGGGTAACGTAGTGATTGCTCCATTACAGGCGACGCTCGCGGTCGATGCGACCAGCCTTTCGCTCGCGACGGTCAGCGCCTATGTTGAGCCGCTCGTGAACGTGCGAGTGACCGAGGGAGCGCTGACCGCAAAAGGCGATGCCACGATTCGTCTGCCGGACAAAGGCGGGCTGGAGGTGACCTACAAAGGTGACCTGAAGGTGGACCGGTTTGGCGTGGTCGACGGGGTGGCCAACGAACCTCTCGCAGGTTGGTCCGAGCTGACGTTGAGCAACGTTGATTTCACGTCGGTTCCGCTGGGAGTCACGGTCAAGGAGGTGACTCTGACTGCGCCCAGCGCCCATGTGATCGTGAATCGGGACAAATCGATCAATGTGGTGTCCGTTTTGGCCGACAAGAAGAAAGACGCAGCTGAAGCGTCGCCGGCCGTGACCGTGCCGGCTGCGCCCGCCGAACTGGCAAAGCCGACGCCGAAGATCGAGATCGGAAATGTGGTGATCAACGAAGGCGCGTTCACTTTCACCGATCGATCGGTCGCGCCTGAGGTGCAGACCAAGGTCGACCATTTCGGAGGAACCGTGACAGGACTTTCATCGCTGAATCCAGGTCGTGGTGACGTCGCCCTGCGCGCAACGGTGGGGGGAGGAGGGCCGATCACGATCACCGGCATACTCGATCCACTCGGGCCGCAGAAGGTCGTGGATCTGCAGGTCGACTTGAAGGATGTGGAGCTGACGCCCTTCAGTCCTTACACGGGGAAGTTCGCGGGTTATGAACTGGCGCGCGGGAAGTTGTTCTTGAGCACGAAGGCGTCGGTCGCGAACGAGAAGGTCGACATGACCAACGCGATCACGCTTTCGCAATTCACCTTGGGCGCGCCGACCAACAGCCCCGATGCGACGAAGCTGCCGGTGCGGCTTGCGGTTGCGCTCCTCAAGGACCGCGAGGGCAAGATCGCGTTGGATGTTCCGGTGCAGGGCAGCTTGACGGATCCGCAATTTCGAATCGGCGGCGTGATCATGCATGTCATCGGGAATGTGCTGACGAAAGCAGCGGTATCGCCATTCTCACTACTCGGTGCGATGTTTGGCGGTGGCGGCGATGAACTCGCGTTCCAGGACTTCATCGCGGGCGACGTGCAACTGGCGGAGGGGAACATGCCGAAACTGGAAACGTTGACGAAAGCGTTGAAGGCACGTCCGGCGCTCAATCTGGAGATCTCGGGAAGTTACGACGCCGCGAGCGACGGAGCGGCCCTGAGGCAGCGACGGCTGGCGCGGACGTTGCGCTCGGCGCTGTGGGACGAACGTCGTCAGGTGGACGCGAGCGTACCGCCGCCGGACCAACTTGAAGTCACACCCGAACAGGAGCGGGCGATGATCCTGAAGCTCTATCGTCAACGGTTGCCGCTTGGGACGAGCCTAACGGCTTCGGACATCGCGTCGGTGGAAAAGACGGCGGCTCCTTCTCCTCCGCCCTCACCGGTGGCCAATAAGGTTCCGGATCCGCAACCCGAAAACAAAAGCTTTTTGCAGCGTGCCGCGGAGGTTGTGACGCTTAAGCCGATCCGTGACTGGTTCTCGAAGAAAAAAGCGGAGCAGCCCATTACCGGGGAGGCGGTTCCCGCCGGGCGATCTCCCGTGTCTACCGCCAGACCGACCGACGCGATTCCGCTGCCGGAGGACGGTCCGCCGCTGGAAGAGATGAGGGCGCGTCTGGCCGAGACCATTCAGATTACCGACGGCGACCTTCGACAACTGGCGGCAGCGCGAGCGCAAACGATCCGGGATTACTTCTCTCAGCACGAGATCAACCCCGAGCGCCTTTTCCTGGCCAACGTGCCGGGCGAAGGCAAAGGCGCACGGGTTTTCCTTCAGCTGCAGTGAGGTCGGAACCGTTCATCTGTCGAAGCGGTTGCGGCGCGTGCTGTATCGCTCCTTCGATTACGACCGCGATTCCGGGAATGCCCCACGGCAAACCTGCAGGAATTCCGTGCGTGCAGCTCTTGGACGACCTGCGCTGCGCGCTTTTTGGGAAACCTGAGCGACCCGCTTTCTGCGTCAGCTTGCGCCCGACCTCCGCGATGTGCGGACAGGATCGGATCGAGGCGTTGCGTGGATTGGAAGAACTCGAGGCGCTCACCGCACCCGTTTGACTCCGCGCCGGGGAGAACCACGTGCGGCGGGGCCTCGACCAGCCTGACGACATCGAATGGTGAAGCGGATGAAGCCGAGTGGTGGATTGGACTTTCGGGTTGGCCCGCTCCAAGCGGTGTCGAACCAACGGCACTCCGAGAAGTTGACCCAAGCCTCCTCTCTGATCGGGCGTGGCCCCAATCATCGCGCTGGGTTGACCCGCTGCAGCTTGAACGTTCATTCCGGTAAGGGCTCCTTCACTTCGACTGGAGCCAAGTTATCTTTCCCCGCTATGCCTTCCCCCGTCTTGTCCGTTTTAAAATCGCTCGCGCCGCTGATTGTCGAAGCCGGCAAGGTCGCAGTCGGTATGCGCACGTCGGGCGCTGTCAAGATCGACGAGCGCGTGATGGCGATGGAGCAGCAGACGATTCGTGCAGGCGAGGTGTTGAAGGGAATTGCGGAGCAGTTGCAGGTGATTGCACTGGGATTGCGGGCTCAAGTTGAAGCGACGGAGACGCTGCGACGGAGGGCGAAGATGATGATGATCCTGTCGATCGTCGCAGTGAGCGTCAGCGCGGTGGCGCTCGTCGTGGCGTTTATGCGGTAGGAGCGCTTCGACCAAAGCGGTGGCCGTTTCGAAAGGGAGCGGCGACCTCTGCGCCGTCTAGGTTCGGCGGTAAAAGGACGATACAGAGGTCGCCCGTCCGCCCATCAATTACGCCGACCCTTCAACTTGAATTGCTCTACTCCGGCCAACTCGTGCGCGATTGAGATCAG